>CAIYXE010000532.1 GCA_903930095.1 uncultured Hyphomicrobiales bacterium | reverse complement strand
TCATGCAGCACCAGATGCCGCGCGTAGCGCTCGATCTCGTCGGAGGAAAGCGCCATCAGCGGCTGCCGGAGGAACCGAAGCCACCGGCTCCGCGCGCGGTTTCACCGAGCGAGGAAGCTTCGGCCCAGGCGATGCGGGTAACGGGCGCGATCACCATTTGGGCGATCCGGTCACCACGGAGGATCTGAAAATCCTCCTGCCCGAGATTGATGAGCGGCACCTTGACTTCGCCACGGTAGTCGCAATCGACAGTGCCAGGCGCATTGAGCACGGTCACGCCATGCTTGACTGCGAGCCCCGAACGCGGCCGGACCTGGGCTTCGAAGCCATCCGGCAAGGCGATGGCGATTCCTGTTGGAATGAGGCACCGCGCACCGGGTTTGAGGAGCATGGGCTCGGCTGCACGCAGGTCCATGCCGGCAGCGCCTGCCGTTTCATATGACGGCAGCGGCAGGTCCTGGCCATTTGCGAGCCGCATGATTGCGACCTCGATCATTCCGCCGCCCGTTGCTGAGGTGCCAGCATGTGCGCCAGCCGTTCCATCAGCCTTCGCCCAACCTCGTCCTTGTCCATCTCCGGCCAGTTCTCGATTCCCGAAGCGGATATGAGGTGCACCTTGTTGCGATCACCGCCGAAGACGCCGGAACCTGCGCTCACGTCGTTTGCGAGTATCAGGTCACAGCCCTTTTTCTTGAGCTTTTCCATGGCATTCTCGGTCACGCGTTCAGTCTCGGCGGCAAAGCCCACCACGATCTCAGGCCTGGGGGACCCCCGCGCAATGGTGGCGAGGATGTCAGGGTTTTCCGCGAGGGACAGGGCCGGTGGCTTGCCGGCCGACTTCTTGAGCTTGTCCACAGCCACGCCCGCAACGCGCCAGTCCGCGACCGCGGCGGTGAAGATGGCGATGTCGGCCGGCATCTCGCCTTTACAGGCCGTGAGCATGTCCTGGGCGGTTTCGACCGGCATCATCTGGACGCCAGGTGGAATCGCAAGCGAGACGGGTCCGGAAATCAACACGGTTTCTGCGCCAAGCTCCACGGCGGCCCGTGCGATCGCGTAGCCTTGCTTGCCCGAGGAATGATTTGAGATGTAGCGGACGGGATCGATCGGCTCCCTGGTCGGGCCCGCGGTAATCACCACCTTCCGCCCTGCGAGCGGCTGCGCCCTGGGTTGCAGCATCGTGATGATGTGGTCGAGGATTTCGCCGGGCTCCGCCATCCGTCCCGGGCCGAACTCCCCGCATGCCATCTCGCCATCGGCTGGGCCCACGAGGACCACGCCGTCGCGTTTGAGAGTCTCGACGTTGCGCTGGGTCGCGGGGTGGCGCCACATGCGGACATTCATGGCCGGCGCGGCCAGGATGCGTTTGTCGGTGGCGAGAAGGGTGGTGGAGGCAAGGTCATCCGCAAGGCCGTTCGCCATTTTTGCCATCAGGTCCGCCGTGGCGGGGGCAACGACCAGGAGATCCGCCGCGCGCGAGAGTTGGATGTGGCCCATCTCCACCTCGTCGGTCAGGCTGAAAAGCGCCGTGTAGACTTTCTCGCCCGAAAGGCTGGAGAGCGACAAAGGTGTTACGAATTCCTCCGCGGCTCGCGTGAGGATGATCCGGACACGGGCGCCGCGGGTCTTCAGGAGGCGGACGAGTTCATGCGCCTTGTAGGCGGCAATGCCGCCGCCGATGATGAGAAGTACCGTCTTGCCGGCAAGGGATGTCATGTGGCTATTATGCCAGCAATCAGCCCGCGCTGCCAACCCGCCCTCAGGTGACGAGGGTGGCGGCGATCACGGCCAGTGAAATGGCGCCCAGGGCCAGCCAGAACCTTGTCCACCAGGCATGCCGGTCCTGAGCCCCGGCCAGCTGCTCGGCTGTCTGGCGGTCGAGCCGCAGGCCGCCGGATGCTGCCATGTCGGACAGCATCGTCGTGGCGCGTCTTGCGTCCTCGAGCACCGAGGGCAAGCCGGTGAACATGCGGCTGAGGGAGCCTGCCGCCTCCTCGAGGCGGCCCGCCGGTCCTAGCTTGCGTTCGATCCAGCCTCTGACCACAGGCTCCGCCGTGACCCACATATTGAGGCCGGGGTTCAGCGTGCGGGCCACACCTTCTACGACAACCATGGTTTTCTGCAGCAACAAGAGCTGCGGCTGGGTCTGCATGTCGAATTGGGAGGTCACCTCGAAAAGCTGTGTCAGCAGGCGCGCCATGGAGATCTGGTTCGCGGGGCGGTCCATGATCGGCTCGCCGATCGCCCGGATGGCCTGTGCGAAGACGGCAGGATCATGCTCGCGCGGCACGTAACCCGCCTCGAAGTGAACCTCGCTCACACGCAGGTAGTTTCGGGTGATGAAACCATAGAGGATCTCGGCGAGGAACATGCTTTCCTTTTCGCCCAGCCTTCCTACAATGCCGAAATCTACGGCGACGAGGTTGCCCGAGCGGTCGACGAACAGGTTCCCCTGGTGCATGTCCGCATGGAAGAATCCATCGCGGATCGCATGACGCAGGAAGCTCTGGATAACCGTGTCGCCAAGCTTCACGAGGTCGAACCCCTGAGCGCGCAAGCTCTCGATGTCGGAGATTGGGGAGCCGTCGATCCACTCGGTGGTCAGCACATCACGCCCGGTGCGCTCCCAATCGATCTTGGGCACGCGGAAGCCGGGGTCTTCCCGGGTGTTCTCCGCCATTTCGGAAAGTGCAGCCGCTTCCATGCGCAGGTCGAGTTCCTGCTTCATGGACTGTTCGAGCATGCGCACTGCGGCCACGGGCCGGAGGCGCCGCCCCTCCGTGCTGAAACGCTCGATCAGGCGTGCAGCGAAGTAATAGCTTGCCGTATCGGCCGCAAAGCGCTTGCCGACGCCCGGCCTCAGCACCTTGACCGCAAACTCGCGGCCGTCAGTACTTCGTGCTTTGTGCACCTGCGCGATCGACGCTGCCGCGACGGGGGGGCCGAATTCGGCGAAGAGTTGGTTCACATCCGCGCCGAGGTTCTCGCGGATGATCTCTCTTGCACTTTCCGACGGGAACGGTGGCAGCTTGTCCTGCAGCGCCTTGAGTTCGAAGGCGCGGCGCGGCCCCACGAGATCGGGTCTGGTCGCCAGGAACTGCCCGAGCTTGATGTAGCTCGGCCCAAGTGATGAGAGTGCCGCAGCAACAGTGTTTCCGTCGCTTTTCTTGGGTGTCCGCGTGCCGAACTTGGCAATCGAAAGGCCCATCCGGGCCGCCCATGGAAGCTGCTTCAGCTGTTCTGGCGTCATCAGTGCGTCGTAGGCGGCGAGGGTACGGCCCGCACGCAGCAGAGTGAAGCAGTGTCTCAGGCTAGAGAACATCAGATGCGCCAGCCCGAGTGGATGGCGACGACACCGCCCGTGAGGTTGCGGTAAGTGACATTGGCAAAACGCGCACCCTCGATCATCGACTTGAAGTCATCCTGCCTTGGGAAGGTACGGATCGATTCCACCAGATAACGGTAGGGCTGGCCGTCGCCCGTCACCACCTTGCCAACCGCAGGGATGACCG
>CAIYXE010000531.1 GCA_903930095.1 uncultured Hyphomicrobiales bacterium | reverse complement strand
CCGGGTTGACCAGCCTCGATCAGGAGGCCATGTCCGCGGCCCTCGCGATCGGCGCTGATGTGCCCGTCTGCCTGACGGGCAAGCCCTGCCGCATGCAGGGCGTGGGCGAGCGCATCACGCCACTCGCGGGCTTCACGCCGCGCTGGGCCATCCTGGTCAATCCGCTGGTTGAGGTCTCGACTCCTGCCGTGTTCGGCCACCTCGGCCTCGAGAAGGGCCAGGCCTACCTTTCGGCCATCGCCGATGCAGCCGATCCTTGCGCCTGGCGCAACGACCTGGCGGCGCCCGCCATCGCGCTGGCACCGGTGATCGGCAAGGTGCTGGACAAGCTCGCATCCACGCCGGGCGTGTCGCGGACGTTCATGTCAGGCTCGGGCGCCACCTGCGTTGCCCTGTGCGGGCCGGATACGCCCGTTCCGGACCTTGACCCGTCCTGGTGGGCGGTCAAGACCGTGCTTGGCGCTGGCGCTCAGTAAGCCCGCGACACGCAGAAGTCGACGGCTTCGGCAAGCGCCTGCTTCAGGTCCGAATCGGGGAAGATCGCCAGCGCGTCGCGTGCGATGTCGCCGTAATGGTTGGCGCGCTCGATCGTGTCGCTCAACGCGCCGTGGCGGTCCATCAGCTTGCGCGCATAGCTGAAGTCGTCCGGCGTCTGGTTGCCGTCCTCCAGCGTGCGCTTCCAGAAGCTCCGTTCCTCCGCGGCGCCGCGCCGGTAGGAGAGCACGACGGGCAGGGTGATCTTGCGTTCGCGGAAATCGTCGCCCACGCCCTTGCCGAGCTTTTCCGTCGAGCCCGAATAATCCAGCGCATCATCGATCAGCTGGAAGGCGATGCCGAGGTTGCGCCCGTAGGATTCAAGCGCCGCCTGCTCGCTGTGCGGCCGGTTCGCCACCACCGCACCAACTTCCGCCGCGGCCGCGAACAATGCAGCCGTCTTGGCCACGATCACCTGCATATAGGCGTCCTCGGTGGTCGAGGTATCCTGCGACACGGAGAGCTGGAGCACCTCGCCCTCGGCGATGACGCAGGCGGCGTTGGAGAGAATGCGCAGCGCTTCCAGCGAGCCCGTCTCGACCATCATCTTGAAGGCCTGGCCCAGAAGGTAATCGCCGACCAGCACGCTGGCCTGGTTGCCCCAGATCACGCGGGCGGCCTGCTTGCCGCGGCGCAGGTCGCTTTCGTCCACCACGTCGTCGTGGAGCAGCGTTGCGGTGTGCATGAACTCGACGGAGGTGGCCAGCTTCAGGTGGTGCTCGCCCGCATAGCCGCACATGCGCGCCGCGGCGAGGGTGAGCATGGGGCGGATGCGCTTGCCGCCCGAGTTGATGAGGTGGCTGGCGATCTCGGGGATCAACTCCACGTGGCTCCTGGCATGCGCCAGGATCGCTTCGTTGACGCGCTCCATGTCGGATACGGTGAGTTTCACCAGGGGCTCTATGCTGGCCCGCTTCTTGTTGCCCGCTCCGTCAAGCGGAATAACGACTCCCATGGAGACTACCTTCACCAAACATTCTTTTGCTCGTTAAAGCACAGCTGTCAGGTGAGGCCAATATCCGCTTTTCCCGGCGGGATGCGCCAAATCGCCAGTGGGGCGCTTGTGCCGGGCGGCGGTTGCCGCCAAGCTGGCCGCCATGGAAGAGCTCCTGCGCAGCAATGATCCCGTCTACCTGTCCTTCGTGCGCCATGTGCTGGATGAGGCGGGCATCCATCACCTCCTGCTCGACGAGCACATGAGCGTGCTCGAGGGCTCGATCGGCATCCTGCCGCGGCGGATCCTGGTGGCGGCGGATGATCTCCTGCGGGCCAGGCAGGAGCTTGGTAACGCTACGCTAACCCAGCCGTCGTAAGGTGCGGAACATGCAATCGGACGTCACGGCGAATTCAGACACGCATCACCCGGCCGGCCACGTGCCAGCCTCGCTCACCGAAGACGGCTTCCTCGGCGGCCGCCTCAAGCTGCTGCAGCCCGAAAAGGGCTTCCGCGCCGGCATCGATTCGGTGTTCCTCGCGGCGGCGGTGCCCTGTGCCGGGGGCGAATCGGTGTTCGAGGCGGGAATCGGCACCGGGGTGGCCGCGCTCTGCCTGCTCGCCCGCTGCCCGGCCGTGCATCTCACCGGCATCGAGCTCGGCGCGCGCTACGCGCTGCTGTGTGAGGAGAACGCAAGGCGCTCTGGCTTCGAGGCAGGCGTCAAGGTGATCCGGGCCGACCTCAGGGATGCGCTCCGCAAGGATGCCATCGCCATGCCCGTGCCGG
>CAIYXE010000530.1 GCA_903930095.1 uncultured Hyphomicrobiales bacterium | reverse complement strand
ATGACGGGCAACGCGTCATCCATCTTGCCTGTCTGGCGCAGCGTGAGGATCTCGAACAGCTCGTCCATGGTGCCGAAGCCGCCGGGAAACACGACGAGCGCTGCGGCGCGGATGGCGAAATGCATCTTGCGCATGGCGAAGTAGTGGAAACGGAAGGTGAGGTCGGGTGTCGAATAGGCGTTGGGCTCCTGCTCCATGGGGAGCGTGATGTTGAATCCGATGGAGGGGGCGCCTGCGTCATGCGCGCCGCGGTTCGCCGCCTCCATGATGCCGGGGCCGCCGCCGGTGGCGATCACGTTCTGGCGCGGCGTGTGGTTCTCGATCTTGGAGCCCCCCTCCTCCGAGCAGATGCGGGCGAATTCGCGCGCGGCATTGTACCAGCCCCTCGCATCATCCTCCTGCACGCGGGCAGAACCGAAAACGATCACAGTGGTGGCGACGCCCCACTTGCGCAGGTGTTCTTCCGCCTTCTGGTATTCGAGCTGGAACCTTAAGCCCCGCGTCGTGTCGCCGAGCAGGAAGTCCATGTCCATAGCGGGAAGGCGGTAGGCGGCGGCGGCCATCTGGGCCTTGTTCGATGCGGTCACGATTCAAGGGATCCTGAAGAGAGGAAGTGATCATCACAGGGATAAGGCACCGCAGGCCCGCCATCAAGTGTTCGTCCGAGGATGGCTTTTTAACTGCCTGCATGACAGGATGCCGTTCAGGATTTGCATGGGGAAGGAACCGCCGTGGGCAAGAACGGAAAGCTCTCAGAACATTGCATCGTGCCGCCGGGAAAGAGCTTCGCGCTCGCCGGACGTGACCCGCGCGGCATGGCGGGGTTTGCCGACAAGGACACAGCAAAGGCTCAACTCGCGGAAGACGCCGCCGCCATCGACGCGTTGCAGGACAGGCTCTTCGCGGAAGGCAAGCGCGCACTTCTCGTGGTGCTGCAGGGCATCGACTGTTCCGGCAAGGATGGAACGGTGCGCGCGGTGTTCAACCCCTGTGGCCCCCTCGGCGTGAAGGTTACGCCCTTCAGGGCGCCGACGCCGGACGAGCTGGCGCAGGATTATCTCTGGCGGGTGCACAAGGTCTGCCCGGCGCGGGGCTACATCGGCATCTTCAATCGTTCTCACTACGAGGATGTGCTGGTCGTGAAGGTGAAGGGCTATGCCAGCGCGGACGCCATCGAGCGCCGTTACGGTGAGATCAACGCCTTCGAAAAAATGCTGACGGACAATGGCACCAAGATCCTGAAGTTCATGCTGCACATCTCGAAGGAAGAGCAGGCCGAACGCCTGAGGGAACGCATCGAGACGCCGGAGAAGCGCTGGAAATTCAACCCCGGCGACCTCGACGACAGGAAGCTCTGGGACCAGTACATGGCAGCCTACGAGATGGCGCTGTCCCGCTGCTCAACCGCCCATGCCCCGTGGCACGTGATCCCCGCCGACCGCAACTGGGTGCGCAATGCCGCAGTCGCCCGCATCGTGCGCCAGACGCTGGAGGAGATGAACCCGCAATATCCCGAACCCAAGGGCTGGGATCCTGCGGCCATCAAGGTCGACTGAGACGGTCCTGCGGATGCCGGGACTAAACAGCTAGTTTTTGGCGGCCCCGGACAGGAAGGCATTGACCTCGGACTTCGTGGGGGCAGCGGCAGATGCACCCTTGCGGGTGGTCGAGAGGGCGCCGCAGGCAGCGGCGTAGCGAAGCGCCTCGCCCAGTGGCCTTCCCGTCTCCAGCGCGTGCGCGAGGCCACCGTTGAAACTGTCGCCTGCCGCCACCGTATCGATGGGGGTCACCTTGAAAGCGGGGATGATGGC
The DNA here is from genome assembly GCA_903930095.1 of uncultured Hyphomicrobiales bacterium. Taxonomy (GTDB): domain Bacteria; phylum Pseudomonadota; class Alphaproteobacteria; order Rhizobiales; family Aestuariivirgaceae; genus Aestuariivirga. The sequence continues at coordinate 1,471 of CAIYXE010000530.1, read as the reverse complement.
CTCGAGGCCCGGACCTGCGACGGCGAGGCCCCTGGCACCGAGCTTGACGACCGCTGTGGCAACGCCGCGCGCGCGCAGTTCCTGGGCGGCCCTGAGGCCCTCCTCGGGGGACTGCGGCTGCCAGCCGAGGATCAGGCCCGCTTCCGTCTCATTGGGCGTGATGATGTCCACCGCCTGCAACACCTCTTGCGCGAGGCCGCCTTCGGGCGCGGGGGCGGGATCGAGGATGACCGTGCCGCCGCGGGACCGGACGATGGCCGCGGCTGCAAGCGAGGCGGCGAGCGGCACTTCGAGCTGGAGAAGCAGCACCTTCGCCGTCTCCAGCGCGGGGCGCGCGCGCGCCACGTCGGTTGCGTCAACGCGCAGGTTGCTGCCGCCGATCAGGGAAATGTAATTCTCGCCGCCTTCGCCCACATTGATGATGGCGATGCCGGTGGCGCCGTCTTCATCCTTGCGCACCAGGGCCAGATCGACACCATAGGAGGCGAGTTCGCGCTCGGCGGGCTTGGCGAAATCATCCGCCCCCAGGCGGCAGATGAAGGCCACCTCGCTGCCGAGCTTGCGCGCGGCCACCGCCTGGTTGGCGCCCTTGCCGCCAAGGCCCAGCTTGTATTCCTTGCCCTGCAGCGTCTCGCCCGGCTTCGGCAGGCGGTGCATGTAGGCCGTCACATCCATGTTGATGCTGCCGAAGACTGCGATGGACATGACGTGCCTTTCCTTACGTGTTGCGCTTCCTGGCCGCCAGCGTGCGCAGGCGCAGGGCATTGAGGCGGATGAAGCCTGCCGCGTCCTTCTGGTCATAGGCGCCGCGGTCATCCTCGAAGGTGACGAGCGCATCCTTGTAGAGCGACTGGCGGGACTTGCGGCCCACCACGATGACATTGCCCTTGTAGAGCTTGAGGCGCACCGTGCCTTCCACATGCTCCTGCGACTTGTCGATCATGGCCTGCAGCATCTCGCGCTCCGGCGAGAACCAGAAGCCGTAATAGACGAGCTCGGCATATTTGGAGACGAAGCTGTCCTTCAGATGCGCCGCCTCGCGGTCGAGCGTGAGGGATTCGATGGCGCGGTGGGCGACGGCGAGGATGGTGCCGCCGGGCGTTTCGTAAACACCACGCGACTTCATGCCGACGAAGCGGTTCTCGACGAGGTCGAGGCGGCCGATGCCATTGTCATGCCCCAGACGATTGAGTTCGGTGAAGAGAGTCGCGGGCGACATCTGCTTGCCGTCGATGGCGATGGGATCGCCCTTGAGGAACTCGATCTCGATATAGGTCGCCTTGTCGGGCGCATCCTCGGGCGCGATGGTGCGCTGGTAGACGTAAGGGGGCGGCTCCTGCCAGGGGTCTTCCAGCACCTTGCCCTCGGAGGAGGAGTGCAGCAGGTTCGCATCGACCGAGAAGGGCGCCTCGCCGCGCTTGTCCTTGGCGACGGGGATCTGGTGGGCCTCGGCGAATTCGATCAGATCGGT
>CAIYXE010000529.1 GCA_903930095.1 uncultured Hyphomicrobiales bacterium | reverse complement strand
GCCGAGGGGGCGGTTGAGACGGCAGCAGGTACGTTCAGCCTCGCTTCCCGGGCAAGGCCCGGCCAGCAGGTGGACTTCGTCGTTGCGGCCGACGTGGTTTCATTGTCCGCCACAAGGCCCGCAGCCCCCAACGTCTTCGCGGGCCAACTCATTTCGGAGGAGTTCGTTGGTTCGATGGTCACACTGTTCTTCGAAGCTGCTGGCGGCATGGAGGTTAAGGTGCAGGTCCAGGAGCGTCTGCTTGAAGGCATTCCGCGTGAGCCTGGGCAGCAATTGTTCCTCTCCTTCGATCCTTCGCATGCCCACGTACTGACAGGTTGAGACAATGATCAGCAATCCCATTCCCTGGCCCAACGGTGCGCGTTGCGCTTGCGCCATCACCTTCGACATGGATGCAGATTCGCTCATCCACGTCTCACGGCCACAGGACGCTCACGACCGGCTCTATCCCATTTCCATGGGGCGTTATGGTCCTACAGTGGCCGTGCCGCGCATTCTCGATACCTACAGAAAGTTCGGACTGAAGCAGTCCTTCTTCATTCCAGCCTGGTGCATCGAGCAATATCCGCAAGCCGTTGAGGCCATTCTGAAGGACGGCCACGAGATCGGGCACCACGGCCTGATCCATGAGGACCCAGTCGAGACCAGGGGCGACGCGCAGAAGATCGCATTCGAGACGGCAATGGAGATTCACAGGCGCCGAACCGGCCGCGCGCCGCGCGGCTATCGCGCTCCTGTCTATAACGTGACCCAGCAGGTGATCGACCTGCTGATCGAGCATGGCTTTCTATATGAATCCTCGCTCATGGCCGACGACATCCCCTATCTGATGCGAACCCAGAAGGGCGAACTCTGGGAAGCGCCGGTCCATTGGGGTACGGACGACTGGCCGCCTTTCGCCCATTACGCAGAGATCGGCTACATGATGCCCGTGAAGGCCCCCTCTGAAGGCCTCAAGGCGTTCTGGGAGGAATTCGACGCACAATATGAAGCAGGTGGTTTCTGGATCGGCATCTGGCACCCCTTCCTCACTGGCCGGCTTGCGCGCTGGCGGCTTGTCGAACAGTGGCTGGAACTCACTCTCAAGACCAAGAACGTTTGGTTCGCGCCGCTCGAGGACATCATCGGTCATGTGAAAAAGGTAACGGCGGAGGGACGCTACTCCCCGAGGGTCGAGCAATTGCCCTACTACACAGCGAGCCAGCTTGGCTGATCCTTGTCAGGCAGCGCCTCAGTCAGTTCTGGCAAATTCACGCTGCACCTGACAGGCCTGCAACACGCAGGCGGCTAACTTGCCACTTGGTCTCGGCTCAATCGACTGATCCTGGCATCGCCAAAGTCATACTATCGTGCCGGATGCTGTCAATGATGATCGCGCCGCCAATGGCAAACACCACGAAGATGAAGAGCAGTGCCACTTCTGCTCCCACAAGGAAAAGAATACCGGAAAACAATGCCGGCCCGAGTGCGGCAGCAATTCGCCCCGATGCGGTGGCGAGAGCAAACAGTGCAACCGGATCGGAGCTTCCAACATTCTCGGCCAGAAAACCCCGCAGCCCGGAGAGGGTGGGGCCAAGGCAGCAGCCGATCACCGTGACGGTGAGGAGCGGCATCCAAGGGCCAGAGCCAAAGGCCAGCAACAGCAGCACCACACCCCATGAGGAGATCAGAAGCAGCGTTGCGGCAGCACGTGATGTGCCCGTCATCAGGCGGCTCCAGGCGAGCGTGGACGGAACGGCGACCACGTGGATGACCAG
>CAIYXE010000528.1 GCA_903930095.1 uncultured Hyphomicrobiales bacterium | reverse complement strand
GGGGATCGACCCTGTGGGGCGCGAAAGTCAGCCGCCGGAGCGCGGGGGTTACAAAGGGGCGCGACACCGGCGGCCTGCCTGCAGACCGGAGGGGCGCTCCTTTCTCTCATCGCCCACCATTTCGTCAATTCCCAGGTCTCGCCGTCATGCCAGCGAAAGCTGGCATCCCGCTTTTGTTGCAGCACATGCAGACAGAAAGCGGGACCCCAGCTTTCGCTGGGGTGACGGGAAGAATGGAGTGCAAATATACTGGTTATCTCAACTGACAGTCCGCCACTCGAGAGAGCGTTCCGCCCAGGCGGAATCGCCTGGTCGAAAAACTCGCCCAAGATCATGATCTGGACCCGGGAACCGGATGGTCCTCTGGTTCTGCAATGACGGTTGGGGAGCCCCGGCCCTCTTTCCAGCTGCAGATCAGTCCAGGCTGAAGCCGAATTCGTAGCTGATGCCGGCGCCGCCGTAGAACTGGTTGGTGCTGCCTTCCTTCACGATCGGGCTATCGGCGGCGTCGCCGATCAGCCTGTCCCACCCGCCGCGCAGGTGGAAGGTGACGTCATCGGTCAGGTCGTAGCTGGCCGTGCTGGCCACACCCACCGTGTTGAAGCCCGCCTCGGCATCGTAGGACTTGTCGTAGAGGGCGCTGTCCACTTCTTCGCTGGCGGTGATTCCGAAATAGGTGTCCATGTAGCCGTCAGAACCCCAGCCTGCCCGCGGGCCCACCATGAGCTGAAAATCCTCGGTGGGGTTGGCGATGAAGTCGATGCCGAAGTCGGCCACCTGGCCGGAATAGCCGTTGAAGCCCTGCCGCACCTCGACGAAGCCGCGGATCCAGTCATGCCGGTAGGCCATGCCGAGGCCCACTTCCAGCGCCCAGTCGACATCGTCCAGCCCCTCGAGCTCGTTCGAATCGGAGGAGTCGCGGCGGCCGTTGAAATTGAACGAGGGATAGATGCTGAAGCGCCTGATGCGCTCGTCCCCGTCGATCACCTGGCCTATGCCCGGGATGAAGAACTTGCCCACCGAAATGATGGGGAAGGGCACCGCGATCACCTCATCCGAGCCCGGATAACGGGGCTTGGCCATCAATCCCATGCCCAGATCGAGGACATATTGGTCGGTGCTGTTGTCTTCCGCCTGGGCTGAGGGCACGGCGGCGATCATCAGGGCGGCGGCACAAAGGGCGGTTGTCAGGCGGATCATCATCATCTCGCGATTATCGTTGATGAAGCTTACCAATTTCTGGCCATGCGGGAAAGCAGCGTTTTCACGCCATGAAGCCGGGCGCGGAATCCTTTGCCGGGGGTAGTCTTGCCGCCGGGCGGCCAGGGACGGCTGCAGCATGTGGGGTGCCCTTATGCGAGTTGCTTGTTCTTGATGAATTCCTGATCGATCTCCGGCAGCGCTTCGCCATCGAGCGTGGCCTCGAAGCTGCGCAGGCGCTTGTAGACGGAGAGCAGCTCGATCATCGTGGGCCAGGATTTGAGCAGGAACTGCAGCGAATCACGCACCTGGCCAAAGGCGCTCAGGATCTGGTTCAGGGGCCCAAGCGTGATCTTGCCCGCGACGATGGTGGGGGCCAGAACGATGAAGGGGAAGATGTTGTCGGTCTGGATGTAGAGGTAACGCCCGACGTTGAAATAGAGATAGTTGAAATACAACCTGAAATAGTTGACGCGCACCGCCTTGAACAGCTCGCGCAGGGTGGGCGGCTGGGCGCGGTTTGCATCGTCCTCGCCGTAGACCAGTTCCTTGCGGTAGGCAGCCTCGACGCGCTGGTTGCGGAACTCGAGGCCGGGAAGCCTGAGGCCGATCAGGGCCACCAGGGCAGTGCCGAACACCGACCAGATCAGCGCCATGGTGACGAGCGGATAGGGGATGGCGCCCAGCAGCGGAACCTCGGAGACGTTGGCGGAGAGCTGGTGCAGCAGCGGAAGAAAGGCGATCAGCGTCATCACCGCATCGACCAGATTGACGCCCAGCGTCTCGGTCAGCACGGCGAAACGCTTGGAATCCTCCTGCACGCGCTGCGAGGCGCCCTCGATGTGGCGGAGCCTGCTCCAGTGGCCGGTGTAGAAGTCATTCATCGCCGTGCGCCAGCGGAACAGGTAGTGGCTGACGAAGAAATTGTTGAGCGCGATGACGGTGACCGCCACCGAGGCGATGGAGAAGAAGGTGAAGATCTGGGCGTAGAACTCCGGCAGCGTCACGGGTTTCGACTTGGATACCGCCGCCTGGACGAGGTCCCAGAAGGGGCCGTACCAGGCATTGATCGCAACGCTCACCTGCACCTGGAAGTAGATGACGAAGACAATGAGTGCTGTGCCCAGCACCGACCAGTAGAACCACGGCTGTGGCGACAGCACCCGCCAGACGCCAGCGAATATGCCCACCGCCAGCGCATAATAGACATAGAACCACAGGAAGGGCTTGGACCAGAACACCGAAATGCCGATGATGGGGGGCGTGCCGTCCGGCGGGCTCTCCAGCCCGGCGAGGTGGCCGAGGTCCTGTGCGAGGAAGAACCAGAGAAGGACGGCAAAGAGCGTCCATGCGGCGGCGGAGATGAAGAACAGGCGCGGCGAAGGAAAGAAGGAGATGAACATCGTGTTCCTTGGCAGGGATGTGAGGAGCAATGAAATCGATTACGGCAAATATGGCCTGAGGACCAGCCGATGCAAATGAACATCTTTCCATCATCATGACCCTGCCTGGTCCGCTTCAGGGCGCAATCGCGGCATGGCTGGAGCGCAATGGCCAGGGCGGCCGGCGCGCCGGCAGCGACGCCCTCACCGCCACCTACCGGGCGGGAGGCTCCTCCGCCGCCGTCGATCTGGCTGCCTATCTGGTGGCGCGGCTTCCCGCCACCTATGCCGCCGTCGCGCGGGTGCTGGCGGAAACCCGCGCCAGGCGGCCGGACCTTGCGCCGGAAAGCCTGCTCGACGCGGGCTCAGGCCCGGGCACCGCCTCCTGGGCGGCTGTCGAGGCCTGGCCGGGCCTGTCACGCGTGACCTTTCTCGACACCGCGCCGGTTTTCCTGAAACTCGCGGCCAGCCTCGCAACGGCGGGGCCCCGGCCGCTCGCATCTGCGGGCGCTGTGGCGGGCTCGATCGAGGCGCCGCCCGGCGGGCTTGGCGCTGATCTGGTGGTTGCGGCCTATGCGCTGGCCGAACTCCCCCTGCCGCGCGCCGCGGCAGCCGCGGCGATGCTCTGGGCGGCCAGCCGCTCCCTGCTGGTCATCGTGGAGCCGGGAACGCCCCAGGGCTTTGCCCGCATCCGTGCAGCGCGGGAGGTGCTGCTGGGGCAGGGGGCTGTGCCGGTGGCGCCCTGCACCCATGCCCTGGCCTGCCCCATCGCCGGGGACGACTGGTGCCACTTCAGCGTCAGGCTCGCCCGCAGCAGGGCACATATGCACGCCAAGGGCGCGCGCGTGCCCTTTGAGGATGAGCGCTTCGCCTATCTGGTTCTGGCGCGGGAAGGGGCGCCGTCCGGCCTCGCCCGCGTCATTGCGCCGCCGCTCCACGCGAAGGCTGGTTCCAGCTTCAAGCTGTGCGGCAGCGGCGGGATCGAGGCCCGTCATGTTGCGAGGCGGGACGGGGCAGCCTACAAGCTGGCGCGGAAACTGGATTGGGGCAGCCTGTTCGGCGCTTCAGCAACGGCGGAGGACGAAGCATGACCAGGAAGCAGATTTCATCCGGCTCGAAATTCGAGACCGAGATCGGTTATTCGCGCGCCATCGTGGATGGCGACTGGATCTGGGTGTCGGGCACCACGGGCTTCAACTACGAGACCATGACCATCTCGCAGGACGTGGCCGAGCAGGCAGAGCAGACCTTTCGCAACATCAAGGCCGCAATGGAAAAGGCGGGCTTCTCGCTGGCTGATGTGGTGCGCGCCACCTATATCTTTCCCAACGCTGCCGACTTTGCGCCATGCTGGCCCGTGCTGCGCAACTATTTCGGCGAGACGCGCCCGGCCGCAACCGCCATCGTGGCGGGCCTCGTTGATCCGCGCATGAAGATCGAGATCGAGGTGACGGGCAAAAAACGCTGACGCCTCGCTTGACAGGGGGGAGGGCCTCCTCTATCACCCGCGTCACCTGAATTGCGGGTGTAGCTCAGTTGGTTAGAGCGTCGGCCTGTCACGCCGAAGGTCGCGGGTTCGAGCCCCGTCACTCGCGCCATTCAGACAGACGAAAAGGGCTGCCCTCTGGGGTGGCCCTTTTCGTTTTGGCCTCTGACATGGGGTCCGGCTCGTTCCTCCACCTCGATCAGAATCGGCCTGAGAAGGTTTGCGCGTCCGGTAAGGTGCCATCGTTGCCATTATCGGGTAAGGCTGGAGGCCCGATTGCGTGGTGGGGGCTGCGACACATGTCACGCTATCTTGACAATTGTGCCGAAAAACTTGCGGGGCACCGGGCGGTGCGCTACCAAGCGGCGGATTCTTCTCCGCCACCCGGGCGGAGCCAAAGGCGAAAGCAAAATGCCTGATCTTTTGAGAGAATATCTGCCCGTCGTCATCTTCCTGGGGGTGGCTTTAGGCTTTTCACTGATCCTGCTGATCGCGCCGATTCTGATCGCCATCCGCAATCCGGATCCCGAAAAGCTCTCAGCCTATGAGTGCGGGTTCAACGCCTTCGATGATGCCCGGATGAAATTCGACGTCAGGTTCTACCTTGTGTCGATCCTTTTCATCATTTTCGACCTGGAGGTGGCGTTCCTCTTCCCGTGGGCGGTCTCGCTCAAGGAGGTTGGGGTATTCGGCTTCTGGTCGATGATGATCTTCCTCGGCGTGTTGACGATCGGCTTCATCTATGAGTGGAGAAAAGGAGCCCTCGAATGGGATTGATCGAACAGGCCAGCCCGGAGCAGCGCGAGTTCTTCACAGAAATCAACGCGGAACTTGCCGACAAGGGCTTTCTCGTCACCGCGTCTGATGACCTCATCAACTGGGCCCGCACCGGCTCGCTGATGTGGATGACCTTCGGCCTCGCCTGCTGCGCGGTGGAGATGATGCAGGCCTCCATGCCACGCTGGGACCTGGAGCGCTTCGGCTTCGCGCCGCGCGCCTCGCCCCGCCAGTCCGACGTGATGATCGTGGCCGGCACGCTGACCAACAAGATGGCGCCTGCTCTCCGCAAGGTTTATGACCAGATGCCGGAGCCGCGTTACGTCATCTCGATGGGTTCCTGCGCCAATGGCGGCGGCTACTATCACTACTCCTATTCGGTGGTGCGCGGGTGTGACCGCATCGTGCCCGTCGACATCTATGTGCCGGGCTGCCCGCCCACGGCCGAGGCGCTGATCTACGGCATTCTGCAGTTGCAGAAGAAGATCCGCCGCACCGGAACGATCGAGCGCTGACATGGCTGAGACTTTGCAAGAACTGGGCGAGTACATCGCCTCCGAGTTGGGAAGCGCGGTGACCGGCTTCAAGGTGGAGTTCGGTGAACTTTCCGTAATGGCCGAAGCCGCCCACATCATCCGCGTGCTGAGCTTCCTGCGCGATGACGCGGACTGCGGCTTCGTCTGTTTCATCGACATCTGCGGCGTGGACTATCCGCAGCGCGAGAAGCGCTTCGACGTGGTCTATCATCTGCTGGCCCCCTACAAGAACCGCCGCATCCGCGTGAAGGTGGAGACGGACGAGGACACGGCCGTGCCCTCCGTCATTTCCGTCTTCCCGGCCGCCAACTGGTTCGAGCGGGAGGCCTTCGACCTCTATGGCGTGCTGTTCTCCGGCCATCCGGACCTGCGCCGCATCCTCACCGACTATGGTTTCTCGGGCCACCCGCTCAGGAAGGACTTTCCGCTCACCGGTTATGTGGAAGTGCGCTGGGACGATGAGGTGAAGCGCGTGGTCTATGAGCCCGTGAAGCTCACCCAGGAATTCCGCGCATTCGATTATTTGAGCCCGTGGGAGGGAACCGACTACGTGATCCCCGGCGATGAAAAGGCGAAGTCGTGAACGATACGTCATCCGTCCGTAACTTTTCCATCAACTTTGGGCCTCAGCACCCTGCGGCGCACGGCGTGCTGCGCCTCATCCTAGAGATGTCGGGCGAGGTCGTCGACCGCGCCGACCCCCATGTGGGCCTGCTGCATCGCGGCACCGAGAAGCTGATCGAG
>CAIYXE010000527.1 GCA_903930095.1 uncultured Hyphomicrobiales bacterium | reverse complement strand
ATCACCCTCATCGGCGAGGAAACGCTGCTGCCCTATGACCGGCCCCCCCTCTCCAAGGCAATGCTGACGGATGAGAAGGAACCATCCCCCGCCTATCTCCTCGACGAGGGCATGATCGCCTCGCTCAAGGCAGAGTTCCTGCGCGGCGCGCGGGCCGTCGCCATCGACCGCGCGGCCAGGGCCGTGCTGCTGGAGGACGGGCGGCGCGTTGCCTATGCGAAGCTGCTGATCGCCACCGGCGCCAAGCCGCGCCGGCTCACCGTCGAGGGCGGCGAACTCGCCTACACCCTGCGCGACTTCGCCGATGGCGACCATCTGCGCAACCGGTTGCGGCAGAGCGGCGCGGCAGCCATCGTGGGCGGCGGCTTCATCGGGCTGGAAGTGGCGGCCAGCGCACGCAAGCTCGGCTGCAGCGTGAGCCTGATCGAGGCGCAGCCGCGCATCCTCATGCGCGGCGTGCCGGAAGAAATCGCCAGCGTTGTCCACGCCCGGCATGTCGCGGCGGGTGTCACACTGGAAACGGGAACCGCGCTCAAGGCGGTCGAAACCGATGGCGTGGTTCTGGCGGACGGGCGCAAGGTCCGGGCCGATATCGTCATCGCCGGAATAGGCGCTGCACCCGAAGCCGGGCTTGCGAAGGACTCAGGCCTCGCCATCGACAACGGCATCGCCTGCAGCGAAACCCTGGCAACCAGCGACCCGGACATTTTCGCGGCGGGCGACTGCTGCTCATTCCCGCACCAGCTCTTCGGCGGCAGGCGCATGCGGCTCGAGGCGTGGCGCAACGCCACCGACCAGGCGAATGTGGCCACCCAGAACATGCTTGGCGGATCAAAAGCTTACGCGGCCGTGCCGTGGTTCTGGTCTGACCAGTACGACCTCTCGCTGCAGATCGCCGGAAGCCCGGCGGACGGCGTGACGACGGTCAGGCGGCAAGTGGGCGAGGGCTTCGTGATCTTCCACCTCGACGGCAACGGCCAGCTTGTCGCCGCATCGGGCATCGGCCCGGGCAATTCCATCGCGCGCGACGTGAAGATGGCCGAGATGCTGATCGCCCGTGAGGCCTCGCCCCCGGCCGCGGTGCTCGCCGACCCGGCCGTGCAACTCAAGGCGCTTCTCAAGGGCTGACACGCATGAATTTCGCATCCGACAACGTCTATGGCGTCCACCCGAAAATCCTCGGCGCGCTGGCCGCGGCCAATGACGGCACCGCGCCGTCCTATGGCGGGGACAGCTACACGGCGAGGGCCGAGGAGAAGCTGAAGGAGGTTTTCGGCTGCGACCTGCGGGCGTTTCTGGTCACGTCTGGCACGGCGGCCAACGGGCTGGCGCTGTCGGCGCTGACGCCGGGCTACGGCGCCGTCATCTGCCACGCGGAGGCGCATATCGCCGTCGACGAGTGCAACTCGCCGGAACTCTTCACCGGGGGCGCCAAGATCCTGGGTCTTCCAGCCCCGGGCGGCAAGATCACGCCTGCGCTGGTGGAAAAAACGCTGAAGGGCTTCATCCGCGGCGAGCATGACCCGAAGCCCAAGGCCGTTTCCCTCACCAATGCCACCGAACTCGGCACCTGCTACGCGCCCCAAGAGGTCAAGGCCATGTCGGAGCTGATCCGGCCGCGCGGCATGAAGCTGCACATGGATGGCGCGCGCATTGCCAATGCGCTGGCGGGCCTCGGCGTCACCCCTGCGGAGCTCACCTGGAAGGCGGGCGTTGACGTTCTGTCCTTCGGGGCCACCAAGAACGGCGCGATGATGCTCGAGGCGGTCATCTTCTTCGACCT
>CAIYXE010000526.1 GCA_903930095.1 uncultured Hyphomicrobiales bacterium | reverse complement strand
GCTTCCCGAAATCTCGATCCCGTTCTGGACCGACGACCTCAAGAAGGCAAAGCGCGCCTACCGGAATGGCAATTATGACCGCGCGGTGAAGCTGTTCCGCAACGCCGCAGACGACGGCAATGTGGTCGCCGACTGGTACCTGGGGCACATGTACCGCCAGGGGCGCGGCGTTCCGCGCGACGATGCCATGGCTTACAGCTATTATTCGCGCGTCGCGGAGCACTACGACCCTGACGAAGACGACCAGAATCGCCTGCGCATCACGGTCGACGCCATGGTGCGGATCGCTGACTACCAGCGCACCGGGGCTGTCAATGCCGGGCTCCAGCCGGACCCCGCGGGCGCTGCCCGTAGCTACCTCAAGATCGCGACCGCCTATGGCCACCCCACAGCGCAGTTCTGGCTGGGCGTCATGAGCATCAGGGGTGAGGGTGTGAAGCGCAATCCGAACCAGGGCCTGAAGTGGCTGATGGCGTCCGCCCGCAAGCGCTACGCGCCCGCGGAGGCCTATCTGGGTGAACTCTACTGGGACGGCAAGATCGTGCGCGCCGACCGGACGCGGGCACTGATGTGGTACGTCCTCGCGCGCGAATCGGCGCGGCCCGAGGAGAACCCCGAGATCTTCGACCGCGCGCTGCAGATCGAGGCGAACGTCGGCGAGGATGAGCGAATCGAAGCCGAAGCCCGCGCCAAGGTATGGGATGACCGCTACCCGGTGGACCGGGCCAAGTCGGCGGCGGGTGACTGAGTGCTGAAGGTCATGGCCAGCAAACAATCGGGTTCTGCACGCGGCGAGGTACTCTCCGGATGGTTCGGCGCAACCTGATTCTTGTTCATCGGGGCGTGGAATATGAGCGCGACTTCGATGAAATCGCGGATAAGGTGAACCGGCTCAATCCCGCCATCACGATCTTCTCGCTCCCGGCGCGGCTCAAGACGTTCTTGCCTGAGCAGCACTGGCAGTCTCCCACCCTGACGGTCGTCCTGCAGAACAGGTTTCACCTGCAGGTGAAGCGCGGTCCGGTTTTCCGCAATGGGGCCATCGGCAAGTTCGAGCAGCAGGACCTTTTCCGCCGGCATGGCATTCCCACGCCGCCGGCCTTGCCTTTCTCCTTCGGCATGCCGCTCGATCCGATCATCTTCGGGAACTTCGTGCTGTTGAAGCCCTGCGACCTCAGGAAGACATCGAAAGGCGAAGGCGTTTTCCTGTTCAGACGCCAGCGCCTATCCTCGCTCCGCAAACAGGATCTGCCTGCCACCCATCCGCTCAGCCTTCACCCTCAAGACTATATCGCGCAGCGCTTCATCGATACCGGACCGTTTCCTTGCCACTACCGCGTGCAGATGCTGTTTGGCCGAGTGCTGTATTGCTGGCGGCAAACTCTGAACATGCAGCGCCCGCCGCTCGACGCGCCCGATCACGTCATCGAGGGCGCAGTCGTTGCATCTCAGGGCGGGGAGCGGAGTTTCGTTCTCTCCGCCGAACAGGATGTGCTGTGGCTCGCCGCCGGCGTCCACCGTGCTCTGCCAGTCGTGCCGATCCTTGGTGTGGACATTGTCCGGGACCATCTGACCGGCAGGCTTCATGTTCTTGAATGCAATGCCGGTGGAAACACCTGGCACTTTTCATCCGATATAGGGGCGACGTGCCGTGCGAGACTTGGGGGCTATCCGGCCTGCCCTGAAGCGGAGGCTGTTGCCAAGGGCCGCCTCGCACTCATCGGCCAGTTCGGCGCTTTCGACCGCGCCGCTGAGGTGCTGGTCGAGAAGACGATAGAGTTGGCCTCCTGACGGGCTCCCGCTGAATCTCTCCTTATCGGGTTGGGAAGGGTACGGCATTTCATTCCAGGATTGAAATGTAAGCTTGTTTATGCGCCGTTGCTTTGCAAGTGCCGTGTGCTCCGCAACATTATGATCACTTCAATGCATTGACGGGCATGGCCCCGGCGGCCTATTCGCCGAGCCGCGTGGTGAGCGATGGCGTCATCCACCTCATGAAAGCATGCGAGCTGGAGCGCCAGACGCCTTCCGGGTGTTGCTGAGGGATGGTTGTGCTCCCGGTTGCCGCGTTTACGCGCTCAGCTCACCAAGTTCCAACTGGAAGAGTTCAAGATGAAACGGATGACGTTGTTCCTGATCGCCTGCGTTTTCATGCTGCTTTCCGCGCCGGTGATGGCGCTGGCTGAGGGGAGCGCCGATTGGACGGGCGAGTGGGACAGCAG
>CAIYXE010000525.1 GCA_903930095.1 uncultured Hyphomicrobiales bacterium | reverse complement strand
GCCATTTCGCGCAGTGCGTGCTGGGCCTGGGCCACCGCCATGCCGTAGCCCGGCACGATGATGACGCTTGCAGCGTACTTCATGATGAAGGCCGCATCTTCCGCCGAGCCCTGCTTGACGGGCTTGGCCTCGCCCTGGGCCGCGGGCCCCGCACTTTCGCCACCGAAGCCGCCGAGGATGACGGAGATGAAGGAGCGGTTCATGCCCTTGCACATGATGTAGGACAGGATCGCACCCGAGGAGCCAACAAGCGCACCGGTGATGATGAGTGCCGTGTTGTGCAGTGTGAAACCGATGCCCGCTGCCGCCCAGCCCGAATAGGAGTTGAGCATGGACACGACGACCGGCATGTCCGCGCCGCCGATGGGGATGATGAGCAGGAAGCCCAGCGCCAGCGAAATGGCGATGATAAGCCAGAACCAGATCCAGCTCGGGTTCATGTAGAACAGCGCGACGCAGGCAACGAGCGCCGCGCCCAGCGCCATGTTGATGAGATGGCGCGCCGGCAGCATGATGGGCGCGCCCGACATGCGCCCGTCAAGCTTCAGGAAGGCGATGATCGAGCCGGTGAAGGTAAGCGCGCCGATGGCCGCACCCAGCGACATCTCGATGCGTGACAGCGGCATGATCTTTCCGTCGGCCACGATATGGAAGGCCTCCGGCGCATAGAAGGCAGCGGCCGCGACGAACACGGCGGCAAGACCGACGAGCGAGTGGAACGCGGCGACCAGCTGCGGCATGGCCGTCATCGCAATGTTCTTGGCGGCATAGGCGCCGATGCCGCCGCCGATGGCGAGGCCCAGCACGGTAAGCCCGATGACCATGGGCGAGAGCTGCATGGTGGCAAGCGTCGTCACCATGGCAATCGCCATGCCGATCATGCCGTACATATTGCCCTGGCGCGAAGTGGCGGGAGACGAGAGGCCCCGGAGCGCCATGATGAACAGGGCGCCCGAGACGAGATACAGAAGGGCTGCGATATTGGCCGACATGTCGCCTACTTGTCCTTCTTCTTATACATGGCGAGCATGCGGCTCGTGACCATGAAGCCGCCGAAGATGTTCACCGCGGCAAGGATAAGCGCGAGGAAACCGAAAACCATGGCTGTGATCGAGCCGGACTCGAGCGCGCCCACGCCAACCGCGAGAAGCGCACCCACGACGATGACGGACGAGATGGCGTTGGTGACGCTCATCAGCGGCGTGTGGAGCGCCGGCGTCACGTTCCACACGACATAGTAGCCCACGAAGACTGCCAGCACGAAGATGCCGAACAGCGAGACGAACGGATCGATCGCTTCCATCACTTTGCTCCCTGGAACATCGGGTGCACCAGTGCGCCGTCACGCGCGATCATCGTGCCCTTGATGCATTCATCCGCGTCATCGACCTTGAGGGTCCCGTCCTTCTGGATCATCAGGTCAAGGAAGTTGGCAAGGTTCTTGGCGAACAGCGGCGAGGCGTTGCCGGCGAGCTTGCCTGCAAGGTTGACCGTGCCCACGATCTTCACGCCCTTGTGCTCGACGATCTCGTCGGGCTTCGACAGCGGGCAGTTGCCGCCGCGCTCCACCGCGAGGTCGACGATGATGGAGCCGGGCTTCATGCTCTCCACCATCGCTTGCGTGATCAGCACCGGCGCGGGGCGGCCGGGGATCAAGGCGGTGGTGATGACCACGTCCTGGTTCTTGACGTGTTCGGCCACGAGGGCGGCCTGCTTGGCCTTGTCCTCGGCCGAAAGCTCCTTCGCATAGCCGCCTGAGGTGGCGGCATCCGCGATGTCAGCATACACGAACTTGGCGCCGAGGCTCTTCACCTGCTCCTCGGTGGCCTTGCGCACGTCGGTGGCGGAGACGATGGCGCCCATGCGGCGCGCCGTGGCAATCGCCTGGAGGCCCGCCACGCCCACACCCATGATGAACACCTTGGCCGCGGGAACGGTGCCCGCCGCCGTCATCATCATCGGGAAGGCGCGGGTGAAGTGGAAGGCGGCGTCGATCACCGCCTTGTAGCCTGCGAGATTGGCCTGCGATGACAGGATGTCCATGGCCTGCGCGCGGGTGATGCGCGGCATCAGCTCCATGGCGAAGGCCACGACCCCGGACCTGGCGATGGCCTCGAGGCCCGCCTTGTCACCATAGGGGTCGAGGCCGCCCATCAGGATCGCGCCGGGCTTCAGGGATTTCAGGAGGTCTGCGGACGGGCGGCGGATGGTCAGCACAACGTCCGGATCGGGGAAGCCGTCGCTGGTGATCTTGGCCCCCGCCGCGGCATAGGCCTCATCCGGGATGGACGCACCCCGGCCGGCGCCGGCCTGCACCCAGACCTCGGCACCTTTCTTCACATAATTCTTCACCGTGTCGGGGCTGGCCGCAACGCGGCTTTCCCCAACTTGAGTTTCCGTGGGGATCGCGATTTTCATGAGCCCGTCCTGCTGGTCAGGCCAACAGTACGGCGGTCAGCAAACCGTAGATCACCAGCCAGCCGACAGACAGCTTCCAGCTGCCCCCGACCCGCAGATCGATGATCAGCGCCAGCACGCCGATGATGAGCCCGCCGAAGCCGACCAGCAGATTGGTGCTGGAGGCGATGAACGCGAAAGCCACAAGCGCCACAAGCACATAGAGGCACATGATGGTGCCGGCGACTGAGGCCTTGATGAAGCCATCATAGGTCTTCGCATGCTCCTCGAAGCCATGCGAATGCGTTCCGGTAGACCCGTGTTCGGCCATGATTCCCCTCAAACTCGGATAACGATAGGCTCAGGTTTCTAGCCAGTCCCGGCTTTCCCCGCAAGGCATGGCCTCCCCGCGCGGCGATCCGTCACGCAAAACGGGCAAGTTGATCAAGGTTTTCAAAGATGTAGATGGATTCATCAAGGGCATGTCCGTGCCATTGGTAGATATCGGGCCGGACGAAGGTGGCTCCCAAAGCCTCATAAAAGGCGCGCGCTGGCTGGTTCGCCGTGAGGACACCAACGGAAAAGGATTTTCCCTCCTGCTGCAGCCACTCCGCTGCAGCCAGACCCATCAGCCTCCGTCCGATGCCCCGGCGATGGAAGCGCTGGAGAATGTAAAGTGCATAAACATGCCCATCGGCCCCTTCGCACAGTGGCTCACCCAACTGCCCGGTGCGGATGAAGCCTGCGGGCTCACCTGCCACCAACGCCAGGAAGGTCGGGTAGCCGCCCGCGCCAAGATAGCCCCGCCAGCGCGCTGCGCGGTCGGCCAGGTCGACATTCGCCAAAATGTCAGCCGGAACGATGCCCGCATAGGCCTCACGCCAACTCGCCACATGAACGCGGGCGATGTCCTCCGCTCTCTCGGGACCAGGGGACAGGTATGTGACCGTCTCTGAAACCATCCAGATTTTCCACCCTGCGAAATCCGGCGGTACACTCAAAAACTGCAGACTTCAATCAATTTGCACACCCATCGAACCCACCGCTCTTGCCCCCTCTCCCCCACCGGGGGAGAGGGAAGGGTGAGGGGGTCTGTCACGCAAAGTGCGCGAATTCAGCAATGTTATCAGGGCTGTCGACAAATTTATCAAGGACAAGTCCATCCCAAGCGTCGCCTTCTGGCCGGACGAAGCTCGCGCCTGGTG
>CAIYXE010000524.1 GCA_903930095.1 uncultured Hyphomicrobiales bacterium | reverse complement strand
TCGACGCCACAGGTGTTACCCGCATCGCGGTGGCCCCGGTGCCGCACCACGGGCTGGGCGAGGCCATCAATGACCGGCTGCTGCGTGCCGCCGCCCCGCGGGACAGCGCATGACCCCGTCACCCGGCACACTCGACAGGCTCGCGGCCATCGTCGGCGAAAAGCACGCGATCCGCGATCCCGCAGAGATGGATGGCTACATGCGCGAATGGCGGCAGATCTGGGTTGGCCGCTCGCCCCTGGTGCTGCGCCCCGCCTCGACCGATGAAGTCTCCCGCATTCTCGCCATCGCCGATGAGACCCGCACAGCCATCGTCCCGCAGGCGGGCAACACCGGCCTCTGCGGCGGGCAGATCCCCACGGATGAGGGGCATGAGGTGGTGCTCTCGCTCGACCGCATGAACCGCATCCTCGATGTCGACCCCGCCGACAACACGATCACGGTCGAATCAGGCGCCATCCTCAAATCCGTGCAGGACGCGGCGGACGCCGCAGACCGGCTGTTCCCCTTGAGCCTCGCCTCCGAAGGCTCCTGCCGCATCGGCGGCAATCTCTCCACCAATGCCGGGGGCCTCAACGTCATCGCCTATGGCAACATGCGCGACCTTTGCTTGGGGCTTGAAGTGGTGCTGGCCGATGGCCGGGTGTGGAATGGGTTGAAGCGCCTGCGCAAGGACAACACGGGCTATGACCTGCGCGACCTGTTCATCGGTGCCGAGGGAACGCTCGGCATCATCACCGCCGCCGTGCTGAAGCTCTTCCCCAAGCCCCGCCGCCAAGAGACGGGCTTCATCGCCGTGCCCTCGCCGCAGGCCGCGGTCGACCTCCTCTCGCTTGCCAAGGAAATGAGCGGCAATCGCGTGGTGGCCTTTGAGCTGATCGCCGACATCGCGCTGCAATTCGCCATCCGCCACGCGGGCGTGCGCCATCCGCTGGCTGGGTCCTCACCCTGGTATGTGCTGGCGGAACTTGCTGACCCGGTGCCCGGCACCATGATGGCGCTTCTTGAATCGGCGATGGCGCGCGGCCTGGTGACGGATGGCGCGCTGGCCCAGTCCGAAAGCCAGCGCAGCGCCTTCTGGGCCACGCGCGAATTGATCTCGGAATCGCAGAAGCCCGAAGGCGGCTCGATCAAGCATGACGTGTCGGTTCCGGTTTCGAAGGTTCCGCAATTCCTGGCGGAGGCGGACGCAGCGGTGTCCCGCCTCGTTCCCGGCGCGCGCTTCGTATCCTTCGGGCACTTAGGCGACGGCAACATCCACTACAACGTTTCCCAGCCCATCGGCATGGACAAGCACACATTCCTCGACATGTGGAACGCGATGAACGACGTGGTCTTCGAAGTGGTGGGCCGCTTCAACGGCTCGATCAGCGCCGAGCATGGCATCGGCAGGCTCAAGGCCCATCGCATGGCGGAGATCAAGTCGCCCGTGGAACTCGGCATGATGCGCGGCCTGAAGCAGATGTTCGACCCCAACAACATCCTCAACCCCGGCCGCGTGCTTCCCGAGGATCAGAACAGGTCGAGCTGATCAGGCTTTGCAGGCGGCGGCTTGGGCGGCGCCGCGCGCCCGATCACGGCCGGCACAGCCTCGAAGCTGTCATCGGGCGCGGGGCGGATCAAGCGTTGGGCGTCGTCCGGCTCCCCCGTCAGCCAGGTCTCGTAATCTTCAGGCGCGATGATGACCGGCATGCGGTCATGAATGGCGGAGAGTTCCGCATTGGGCGCGATGGTCATCAGGATCGCCGTTTCGAGTTCGGAGCCGTCCGCCCCCATCCAGTGCTCCCACAATCCGGCGAGCGCGAACAGGCCCCGGTCCTTGCGCTGCACGTGATAGGGCGTCTTGCGCCCCTCAGGACCCGACCATTCGTAATAGCCATCGGCGGGCACAAGGCAGCGCCTGCGCCGCATGGCATTGCGGAAGGAGGGCTTTTCAAGCACCGTTTCGCCGCGCGCGTTGATCATCGGCTTTCCCGGCTTCACCTCCTTCACCCAGGCGGGGATGAAGCCCCAGCGCACCAGCGCGAAGCGGCGCTGGCCGTTCTCCATGCGGACGACGGCGATGGGCTGGCCCGGCGCCACATGGGCGCGCGGCGGAAAATCGGGCTCGTCAGGATAGTTGAAGAGCGCGCGGGTTTCCCCCGGGCGCTTCGTCAGGCTATAAAGTCCGCACATGAGCGGAGAATAACCACGGATGGTCGCAGCGCAACACCTGCCGAAGATCGGCGTATCGGTATCGGTCTGGCGGGAGGGCAAGGTCCTGCTGGTCGAGCGCGCCAAGGAGCCCAGGGGCATCTGGGCCTTTCCCGGCGGCCATGTTGAACCGGGCGAAAACCTCGAGGCGGCGGCAGCCCGCGAGCTTCACGAAGAGACGGGCCTCACCGTGCGCCTGGAGGGCCTCCTGGGGCTCTATGAGGTGATCCGGCGGGATGCCGCGGGCCAGCCGACGGTTCACTATGTGATCGCCTGCTACCTGGGACATGCCGGGCCGGAAGAACCGGTGGCCGCCAGCGATGCTGCGGCGGCGGAATGGGCAGACCCCGAAAAGCTCAGCACCTATGCGCTTGCGCCCAACATTGCCGATGCAGTCGCCAAGGCTAAGAAACTGCTGACGGGCCAGCCGTAGTCCGCCGCCTGACATTAACCTTTGTGTAAGGATCGGGTGGCCCCGGCGGCGCTGCCTGCTAATGTCCGGCGCGTGGGCGGCACAGCCGGTGACTGATGGAAAAAATGCTGAGAATGGCGGACAGGACAATCGATACCGATCCGGTGGAGGAGAAGCAGCTTGCCCTCCGCTATCTTCTCGATGCGTGGGAAGAGGCGGCCTATGAGGGTGTGGACCGCGACTGCCTCGCCACCGCGGCGATTTTCGCAGCCCTGTCCGACCTCATCACCACCTATGGCGAGGAACCCGTCGCGGTGATGTGCCAGCGCCTGCCGGAACGCGTGCGCGCGGGCGAATTCACCCTCGCGCAGAGCCGCCAGTAGTTCTCAGCACGCGTTCCGGCCAGGTGGAATGACCTGGTCGAAAAGATCGAGCGGCGGGCTATCAAATGAAATGCTTGTGACTGCTGATGTCTTCTCCCGCTTCTTCAGCGGGAGATGAGGGGAAGAGGGCACTGCTTACGATTTGGAGCCTCGCGGTCCCTCACCTCCCCCAACTTCGTTGGGTCCCCCTCCTCTCCCGCGCCGCGGGAGAGGACGCTGGGCCAAGTTGATATCGACGAAGTGACCGGCACCCTAGGTCAGGGCTTCCATCAGCAGCGCGAAGCCGAAGGCCGCGATCAGAAGGCCTGTCCAGCGGTTGACCCTGTCGAAGGTCTTCTCGCCGATTCTCGTCTTGAAGCGCGAGACGGCGAAGCTTACGAACAGCCACCACATGACGCCGCCGATCACCACGCCGGCCACGACGGTGGGCGGCCTGTGCCAGGCCTCCTCGAGCCGCAGCACCGCGCTCATGCTCCCGAAGATTGCCAGGAAGCCGAAGAAGATGCCGGGATTGGTGATGGTCAGGCTGAAGGCCGTCAGCATCCGCCCCGCGATCTCGCGCTTGCGCGGCGGATCCTGAAGCTGCAGTGCCGCGAGCGCGATGCGGGTGCGGGCGAGCTTCACCCCCATGACGACGAGCAGGCACCCGCCCGCGATCATCAGGAGGCGGGCATGTTCGGCCACCATGTGGGAGACGGACCTTACCCCGTAGGCCGCGACCACCGCATAGAAGCCATCTGCCAGCACGGCCCCCAGCCCCACCAGAAAGGCGACACCGAAGCCGCGCCGGATGGCATTGCGGATGACGATCAGGTTGACCGGACCCAGGGGTGCGGTCACCGACACTCCGATGGCAACGCCAGTGGCGAGGAGGACGACGTCCATCGGCCCTAGCGGATGTCCACCACCACGCGGCCCTTGACCTTGCCGGCGACGATATCGGCTGCGACCTGCGGCACCTCGTCGAGCTTCACATGCGTGGTCAGCGCATGGAGCTTGGAAAGGTCGAGGTCCCGGACCAGCCGCTCCCACACCTTCAGCCGCCGCGGCATGGGGGTCGAGACGGAGTTGATGCCGACGAGTTTCACGCCCCTGAGGATGAAGGGTGCGACATTGGTGGGAAGGTCCATGCCCTGGGCATTGCCGCAGGCGGCGACGGTGGCGTCCGGATTCATCTGGGAGATCACGTTGGCCAGCGTCACCGAGCCCACGGAATCAACGCAGCCCGCCCAGCGCGACTTGGCGAGCGCCTTCACCGGCCCGTTGAACTCGTTGCGGTCCACAACGCCCGCCGCACCCAGGCTCTTCAGGAACGGCTCCTCGGACATGCGGCCCGTCGAGGCGATGACACGGTAGCCGAGCTTGGCGAGGATAACGATGGCCGTGGTGCCGACACCACCCGCTGCACCGGTGACGAGGATGTCACCGTCAGAGGGCTTCACGCCCTGCTCCTCCAGCGCCATGACGCAGAGCATGGCGGTGTAGCCCGCAACACCCACCGACATGCAGTCCGCCGCGGTCCAGCCCGCAGGCACCGGCACCAGCCAGTCGCCATTGACGCGCGCCACTTCCGAGAAGCCGCCGTGATGGCCCTCGCCCACGCCATAGCCGTTCAGCACCACGTGATCGCCCGCCTTCCAGCGCGGGTTCGTCGAGCTCCGCACCACGCCCGCGAAGTCAATGCCGGGGATCAGCGGATAGCGCCGTGCGATCGGCGCCTTGCCGGTGATGTTGAGCCCGTCCTTGTAGTTGACGGAGGAGTGCGTGACGTCGACCGTGACGTCGCCGTCCATCAGCTCGGATTCCTCCAGCGTCGTGAGCGCGGCCGTCTGGCCGGCGTCGGTCTTGGTTACCAGGATGGCACGGAAGGACATGGTGGTTCCTTTCAAAGAACTTTATCAATCATCTGACATTCCTCTCCCCCACATGCGTGGGGGCGAGGGGGAAGAGGCCGGATGCGGTGATCGAGAGATGGCAGACACGCTACAGCGCCTCCACGAAACGGATGGGCTGACCCTGGGCCTGGCCGATGATTTCTCCGTTCCACATGACGCGCCGCCCGCGGATCATTGTGCCGACGGGCCAGCCGATCACCTCGCGGCCGTCATGCGGGGTCCATTTGCAGCGGCTTTCGATCCAGGCGTTGGTGATGGTGCGCTTCGCCTTCATGTCGACGATGGTGAAGTCGGCGTCATAGCCCTCCGCGATCCGTCCCTTGCCAGCCATGCCGAAAATGCGGTTGGGGCCATGCGATGTGAGATCGACGAAGCGCTCGAGCGAAAGCAGGCCCTTGTTCACGCAGTCGAGCATGACGGGAACCAGCGTCTGCACGCCCGGCATGCCGGAGGGCGAGGCGGGATAGGGCTTGGCCTTTTCCGCCAGCGTATGCGGCGCATGATCCGAGCCCAGCACGTCGACGAGGCCGGAGTTCAGCGCGGCCCAGATGCCGTCGCGGTGGTGCGGCTCACGGATGGGCGGGTTCATCTGGAGCAGGGTACCAAGGCGTTCATAGTCGAGGGAGGTGAAGACGAGGTGGTTGGCCAGCACCTCCACCGTCGCCACGTCACGCGCGGCGGCCAGCAGGGGGAATTCGCCGGCGGAGGAGATATGCAGCACATGGATGCGCTTGTGCGCCTCGCGCGCCAGGCGGATGAGCCGCTCGGTCGAGAGCCGTGCGGCCTCGACATCGCGCCAGACGCAATGGCTCGCGGGGTGGCCCTCCACGCGCAGGTGCTTGCGCTCATTGAGCCGGTACTCGTCTTCCGAGTGGAAGGCGGCGCGGCGGCGGATGTTGGCGAGGATGCGGGCCACGCCCTTGTCGTCCTCGACGAGGAGCGAGCCGGTGGAGGAGCCCATGAACACCTTCACACCTGCACAGCCGGGCAGCAGCTCAAGCTCGCCCAGCATGTGCGCGTTGTCACGCGTGCCGCCCATGTAGAAGGCGAAGTCGCAATGCATGCGGTTGCTGGCGCGCCTGATCTTGTCGGCCAGGGTGTCGGCGCAGGTGGTGAGGGGGCTGGTGTTGGGCATCTCGAAGACGCCCGTCACCCCGCCCATGACCGCGGCACGGCCGCCGGTTTCGAGGTCTTCCTTGTGCTCGGCGCCGGGCTCTCTCAGGTGCACCTGGCTGTCGACGACGCCGGGGAGGATGTGGAGGCCGGTACAATCGACCACCTCGCCCGCCATCTCCCGCCCGAAGGAGCCGAGCCCCACAATGCGGCCGCCGGAGACGGCGATGTCGCGCGGGCCCACGCCGTCATGGTTGACGACGGTTCCGCCCTTCAGGATCAATTCGGCGTGGAATGGCATGTTGAGCCTTGGGCAATCCTTGATCGTGGTGTCAGGTCTTCGTAAATGTGGATTGGAAACGAAGCAACAGAGATGCGTGACATTCATTTTCGGGCAGGCCGCCTTGCCGATCGGGCCATTCTCAGTGTGCAGGGGGCCGAATCGGCGCATTTCCTGCACAATCTGCTGACGGCCGACATTGAGCACCTTGCAACCGGGGAGGCCCGCTATGCCGCGCTCCTCTCCCCCCAGGGGAAAATCCTCTTCGACATGATGGTGCTGAGGGAGCCCGAGGGCTTCCTGATCGACTGCGCCGCCAGCCGGGCCGCGAGCCTGTTGCAGCGCCTCGGCATGTATAAGCTCCGCGCCAGGGTGGAGATTTCCGCCCGGCCGGATCTGGGCGCCGGCGTTTCCCCCTCCGAGGTGCCGGGC
>CAIYXE010000523.1 GCA_903930095.1 uncultured Hyphomicrobiales bacterium | reverse complement strand
TGACCGAGATCGACCTCTGGGAAATTTCGCTCGTGACCTTCCCGATGCTTCTGGGAGCGCGGGTTTCGTTTGTTGCAACATCAGAAAGGGTAGTTGAGTAATGGACGGTGGACTGGAAACCAAGGTTGCCTTCGGCGACATGATGCAGGCCTTCGAGGCGTTCAAGGACGCCAATGACGAGCGCCTGGCGCAGATCGAGGCGCGCATGAGCGCGGATGCGGTGACAAGCGACAAGGTGGAGCGCATCAACCGCGCGGTGGACGAGGCCAAGGCCCGCCTCGACGAGTTGACGCTGAAGGCCAGGCGCCCGCAGCTTTCAGGCGAGACAGCCGAACCGCCGATGGCGCGCGAGCACAAGCAGGCCTTCGAGAGCTATGTGAGGAAGGGCGAGGCGCAGGGGCTGACGGGGCTTGAGGCCAAGGCCTTCTCAGTATCGTCCAACCCCGACGGCGGCTTCCTGGTGCCGCCCGAGATCGAGATGGAAATCGGCAGGCGGGTGGCGAATTTCTCGCCGATCCGCGCCATTTCGAGTGTCCGGCAGGTGTCAGCGCCCAGCTATCGCAAGCCGTTCAACGTGACCGGCTTTGCAACGGGCTGGGTGGGCGAGACGGCGGCGCGGCCCGAAACCGCAACGCCGGCGCTGGCCGAGATCCAGTTCCCGACCATGGAGCTTTATGCCATGCCGTCGGCTACGCAATCGCTGCTTGATGATGCGGCTGTCAACATCGACCAGTGGATTGCGGAGGAAGTGCAGCTGGCCTTCGCCGAGCAGGAGGGCACGGCCTTCGTGATCGGCAATGGCGTGAACCGGCCCAAGGGCTTCCTCGACTACACCAAGGTGACGGATGCGAGCTGGAGCTGGGGCAATATCGGCTACCTGCCCACGGGTGTGGCGGGCAATTTCGCGGCGGCGAACCCGTCTGACCGGCTGTTCGACCTCATCTATTCGCTGAAGGCCGGCCACCGGCAGAATGCGGTGTGGGTGATGAACCGCAGGACGCAGAGCGCCATCCGCAAGATCAAGGACACGACCGGCAACTATATGTGGGAACCCGCGGCAAGGCCCGACGGGCGCGCGACGCTGATGGGCTTCCCCGTGGCTGAATCCGAGGCGATGCCCGACATTGCCACCGACAGCTTCGGACTGGCCTTCGGCGATTTCGGACAGGGCTACCTGGTCGTCGACCGCGTGGGCGTGCGGGTGCTGCGCGACCCCTATTCGGCCAAGCCCTATGTGCTGTTCTACACCACCAAGCGCGTGGGGGGCGGCGTGCAGAACTTCGAGGCGATCAAGCTCTTGCGCTTCGGCGTGTCGTGAGGCTTCGCGGGCGGCGGAATGTTTCCGCCGCCCTTCTTCACCGGGGATATTCACATGCCATCGATACTTGTCACTCCGCCTGCGGCGGAGCCCGTCTCGCTTGCCGAGGCGAAGGCGCATTTGCGGCTGGCGCATGCCGATGAGGATGCGCTGATTGGCAGCCTGATTGCCTCCGCCCGGCGCGTGGCGGAGGCGCGGACGGGACTGTGCCTGATCAACCAGGTCTGGATCCAATTCAGGGACGCATGGCCCGCGGATGGCGTCATTGCACTTGGCCTTGCGCCGCTGCGCGCGGTCGAGGAGCTGGCGGTGTTCGGCGAGGACGACCAGAAGGCGGTGATCGAGCCTGCCCATTATGTGACTGACTTTGCCTCACGGCCTGCGCGCCTCATGCTGCGGGGTTCGCGCCAGTGGCCCCGGCCGGGACGCAGGTTGAACGGCATCGGCATCCGGCTTGCCGCCGGATATGGCGCGGCGCCTGAGAGCGTGCCGCAGCCCTTGCGCCAGGCAGTGCTGATGCTGGTGGCGCATTGGTATCACCATCGCGGTGACGAGACGCCGCCGCCACTGCCCGCACGGCTTGATGCACTGCTTGGCATCTTCCGCGAGGTGCGACTGTGAGTAGCCCATCCCTGGCGCTTCAGGAGGCGATGCGGGCAGCACTGCTGGCACATGCACCGCTCAGGCTGCTGCTGGGCGGCGCGCATGTGCATGAGGAACTGCCGCGCGGCGCGAGGCCGCCCTTCGTGCTGTTCGAGACCATCGAGACGCGTGACTGGAGTGTTGCCGACCAGAAGGCGCATGAGCATTTCGTGGCGCTGTCAGTGAAGACCAACAGCCGCAGCCGCAGGCTGGCGCAGCAGGTGCTCGACGAGATCGAGACGGTGCTGGATGGCGCGGGTTTGAGCCTGGCAGGGCACAGGCTGGTGAATCTGCGGCTGACCTTCTGGAGCGTCACCCGGCAGGGCGAAACATATGGCGCGAATTTGAGGTTCAGGGCGGCGACGGAGCGGGTGTGACGGGAAAAGGATTCCCGGGTCAAGCCCGGGCATGGTGAGAATTTGAAATCACCTTCGCCGGGATGACGGCAAGGAAAGGATGAATCATGGGTGCACAGAAGGGCCGCGACCTTTTGCTGAAGGTCGATGCCAGCGGGAGCGGCAGCTTCCAGACGGTGGCGGGCTTGCGGAGCAATACCGTCAGTTTCAATGCGGGATCGGTGGATGTGACGAACCAGGAATCGGCTGGCCAGTGGCGTGAGCTGCTGGCGGGCGCGGGGCTGAAGTCCGCCTCGGTGCGCGGATCCGGCATCTTCAAGGATGCGGCATCCGACCAGACGATCCGCGGCGTCTTCTTTTCCGGGCTGATCCGCGAATGGCAGGTGATCGTGCCGGATTTCGGTGTGATCGAGGGTCCGTTCCAGATCGCGAGCCTCGAATTCGGCGGACGCCATGATGGCGAAGTGACCTTCGACCTGGCGCTCGAGTCCGCGGGCGCCATCAGCTTCACGGCGATCTGAGGAGGCTTGGTAATGGTCAACAGCCATCGTGGCGAGATCGAGGCTGAGCTGTCGGGCCGGCGCTATACGCTGTGCCTGACGCTGGGCGCCCTCGCCGAGATCGAACATGCCTATGGCGGGGAAGACCTGCTCTCGATCGCCGAGCGTTTCGAGACCGGCCGCATCGGGGCCACTGACGCGATCCGCGTGATTGGCGCGGGGCTGCGGGGTGCGGGCAATGCGGTGAGCGACGGCGAGGTGGCGGCGATGACCGTCGAAGGCGGCGCGGCAGGCTATCTGGCGATCGTGGTGCGGCTGCTGAAGGCGACCTTCGCATGAGGGCGCGCTTTCCGTGGGACGACTTCATGCGGCTGGGGCTTGGCACGCTGAGGCTGAGCCCCAGCGCGTTCTGGGCGGCGAGCCCGCGCGAGATCGTGGCGGCGCTTCCACGCGCGAAGCGCGCGGCGCTGGGCCGCGACGGGCTCTTCGCGCTGATGCAACGTTTTCCGGATGAGGCGTGATGGACAATCTCGACAGGCTTGGCCTCGAAACCGAGGCGCTGAAGGCACAGATGAGCGAATTGGACCGCATGGCCGAGAGCCTTGGCAACCGGCTGGTGACGGCCTTTGCGGGCGCGGCCCTGCAGGGGCGAAATCTTGAGGACGTGCTGCGCGGGCTTGCATTGTCACTCTCGCGCATGGCGCTGTCGCAGGCGCTGAAGCCGCTCGGCGGGCTGATTGCAAACAGCATCGGCAAGGTGACGCCCTTCGCCGATGGCGGCATCGTCAATTCGCCGGTGCTGTTTCCGATGGGTGGCGGTGCCGGGCTGATGGGGGAAGCGGGCCCCGAGGCGATCATGCCGCTGGCGCGCGGGCCGGACGGCAAGCTCGGCGTGCGTGGCGGGCAGGGTGCGGTCAATGTGACGGTGAACATCGCGGCACAGGATGCCGAGTCCTTCCGGCGCTCACAGTCGCAGGTGGCCGCGCTGATCACGCGTGCGGCACTTCGCGGGCAGAGGAACCTCTGACATGAGTTTCGACGACGTGCGTTTTCCGACCGCCATCTCACGCGGGAGCTCCGGCGGGCCGGAGCGGCGCACCGAGATCGTGGTGACGGGCTCAGGCGCTGAAGAACGCAACAGCCGCTGGGCCGATTCGCGGCGCCGCTATGACGCGGGCTTCGGCGTCCGCTCGCTCGATGACATTCACCAGGTGATCGCCTTCTTCGAGGAGCGGCGCGGCAGGCTGATGGGTTTCCGCTGGAAGGATCACCTCGACTGGAAGTCCTGCGCGCCGGGCGCACAGCCCTCCGCCTTCGACCAGGCCATCGGCACGGGTACGGGCAC
>CAIYXE010000522.1 GCA_903930095.1 uncultured Hyphomicrobiales bacterium | reverse complement strand
TCGCCTCCTTCGTGGGCGAGAACAATCCCTTCGCCGGACGTGTCGCCACGGCCGATGCCGAATTCGCGGTGATCGAGACGGCGCACGGGCCACTGCGTGGCCACAACGCCCGCGGCCTGAAGCCCGGCGACAAGGCCATCCTCTTCGTCAGGCCCGAATCCTTCCGCTTGGGTCAAGGCGCGCCCGATGCAACGATCGCCGCCGAGACCCTGTCCAGCGCCTTCGAGGGCAACGCGACGCATGTGTTCCTCAAGGGCGCCACCCGCAAGGACATCACGGTGACGGTGGGCCGCGACGGCAGCCAGGCCATTCCCGCCCATGGCGAACGGGCCTTCATCCACTACCAGCCCGGGATGGGCGTCGTGCTTCCGGAAGGGAAGATGGCCCGTGAGTAGCCGCTTCGTCGTCTTCCT
Organism: uncultured Hyphomicrobiales bacterium; assembly: GCA_903930095.1. GTDB lineage: Bacteria > Pseudomonadota > Alphaproteobacteria > Rhizobiales > Aestuariivirgaceae > Aestuariivirga. The sequence goes on along the minus strand of CAIYXE010000522.1, from coordinate 4,502 downwards.
CATCCCGGTTGCGGTGATCGCCATCTTCTGGCTGATGGCGAAGTTCGAGAAGAAAGCCGCGCACGACCCCACGCATAAGGGCTATTTCGAGCGCAACGGCACGGTGCTGGGCGTCGTCTTCATCATGCTCGTGGCATTCTGGACGCTGTTCCTCGTGGTGCTGCCCTATCTCTACATGGTGGTGGAAAGCTTCCATCCCAAGCTGCCGCCCGCAAAGCGCGGCGGCCCGGAGGACGTGCTCACCATCGCGCAGTACAAGTCCTTCTTCATCAGCCCGGTGAACGGCGAACTCAACACCACGCACATCTATGCCTTTATCTTCACCATCATCACCTCCGTTCTGGTGACGGCCCTCAACTTCGTCATCTGCTATCCGCTGGCCTATTACATGGCGCAGGCGGGCACCACGCAGAAGGTGCGCCTCCTCATGCTGGCGCTGATTGTGCCTTACTGGGTGAACGAAATCCTGCGCGCCTTCTCGCTCCGCCTGCTGCTGGCCTCCCGCGGGCTCATCAACCAGGCGCTGATGGGCATAGGGCTGACGGAGAAGCCGCTGGACTTCCTGGCAATGGACGTTGGCCTCTATGTGGGCCTCTCCTACGCCTATCTTCTGATCATGATCTTCCCGCTCTACAACGCCATCGAAAGCCTCGACAAGAACCAGATCGAGGCGGCGCGTGACTTGGGAGCACCCTGGTGGAAGATCCACCGCGACGTGGTGATCCCCTACGCCAAGCCCGGCATCGCGAGTGGCTGCACCATGGTGTTCATGCTGGCGGCGGGCTCGCTCGCGGCCCCGCAGTTCCTCGGCGGGCCGTCCACGCTGTGGTTCACCTCGATCGTCTATGACTTCTTCTTCCAGGCCTTCAACTGGCCACGCGGTGCAGCCTACGCCTTCATCCTGCTCATCGCCTGCATCGGTTTCGTGATGCTCATGCTGAGGCTGTTCAAGGTGTCGCTCGGGGAGACGATCAAGTGAGTTCCAGATCCGTAATGAAGGCGATGCTGGGCTTCTACGTCTTCCTGTTCTTTCTCTATCTGTTCGGCCCGCTGCTGGTAATGGGCGTTACGGCCTTCAACACGCCCAATTACCCCACCGCCATTCCCTTCGAAGGCTTCACGCTGGACTGGTTCGTGAAGCTGTGGAACCACCGCGCCATGATGGAGGGCCTGCGCAACTCAATCATCATCGGGCTCGGCGTCGTCGCCGTCTCGGTGCCGGTGGGGCTTGCCGCCGCCATCATCATGAACCAGATCTACCATCGCGCGCGCGGCCTGTTCTATCTCGTCACCGTCTCGCCCGTGCTCACCCCCGGCGTCATCATCGGCATCTCCACCGTGATCTTCTGGAAAGACATGATGGGGCTGACCGAGTTCACAAAGTCCACCTTCTACAAGGGCGTGATCCTGGCCATCCTCGGCCAGTCGAGCTTTGTGGCCGCCTATGCGCTGCTCATCATCATGGCCAGGCTCCAGCGCTTTGACCGCGCGCAGGAAGAAGCCGCTCTCGACCTCGGCGCCTCGCACCCGCAGGTGTTCTGGCACATCCTGCTGCCCTTCCTGAAGCCCGCACTTTTCTCCGCCGGGATCATCGCCTTCCTGTCGAGCTTCGAGAACTACAACACCACGACCTTCGCAATTCTGGCTGACAAGACGCTGGTCACCGTGCTGGCCGGCGAAGTCCGCCAGGGCACAACGCCGGCACTCTCGGCCCTGGCCGTCATCATCATCGGCCTGTCGCTCATCGGCGCCATCATCTACGAGGTGATGAAACGCCGCGAGGAAGCCGCCGCCGAACGCGCCAAGGAACGCGCCAAGCTGGCGGAACGTGGCGACATGGCGAACGCTGCGGCGGGGCTGACGTAAACGATGGGTGCTGGGACCGTCAGAGTTCCAGCACCGCCTTCACCGTCCCCGCTTCCGGCGTGATCCATTCCGGCATCTTGCTTGCCACCTCCCACAAGGGTGCGCTGTGGGTCTTGATCACCCTTGTCGGCACGTGGCCGTTGCGCATGGCGGTCATCACGGTGGCGAAATCGGTCAGCGTGGCGTTGCGGCTGGATAGCAATGTCATTTCGCGCTTGTGGAATTCGGGGTCGCTGAAGGAAATATTTCCCTGCACGATGGAGACGAGCACATAGGTGCCGCCGTGGGCGACGAGCGTGAAGCCGCGTTCCATGGCCTTCGGGCTGCCCGTGCAGTCGAAGACGTGGGTGTAGAATTCACCGCCGGTGAGTGTCTGCATCTGCCCGGCATCGCCCTCGCCCAGCATGATCGCCTGCGGAACGGCGAGGTGCTGCGTTGCAAAGTTCAGGCGGTCCGCCCGGCTGTCGATCACGGTCACTTCCGCGCCGGCAAGCCCCGCGAAGATCGCAACGCCGACGCCGATGGGGCCGGAGCCCACCACCAGCGCACGCTCACCCCGGCTGACCTTGGCGCGGGCCACGGCGTGGGCGCCGATCGCCAGGAATTCCACCATGGCGGCCTCGTCCAGCGTAATGCCCTCGGCCTTGAAGAGATTGGTTTCGGGAACGGCGAGATATTCGCACATGCCGCCGTCAATATGCACGCCCAGCACTTTCAGGCTCATGCAGCAATTGGTTTTGCCCGCGCGGCAGGCGATGCAGTGGCCGCAGTGGAGATAGGGAACGATGTAGACGGGGTCACCTGCCTTCAGTGCTGAGCCCTTCTCCACCTCCGCGATTTCGCCCGAGAGTTCATGGCCCATCACGCGCGGATAGGCAAAGTAAGGCTGGTTTCCCTGATAGATGTGCATGTCCGTGCCGCACACGCCGATGCGGCGGATGCGCACCAGGGCTTCACCGGGTTTGCGCACGGGGACCGGGCGCTCCACGATGTCCAGTTCGCGTGGGTTCCTGCACAATATGGCGCGCATCGTTTCAGTCATCGGTGAAATAGTCCTCGTGAAGCGGTTTCAGCCGCGCGATGGTCTCATGCAGTGAGTCGAGATGCGAACGCATGGCGCTGACCGCGTCATCCGCCCGCCCCTCATCCAGCGCTGCCATCACGTCCACATGCTCGGCGATGACCCTGTCCATGTGGCCACGCACCGGGTTGGCGAGATGGCGCACCCGGTCAAGATGGGTCTTGAGGCCCTGCACCGTCGTCCACACGCCTCCAAGCCCGGCCGCACTGGCAAAGCCGCGGTGAAACTGCTCATCCGCCATGTGAAAGCTCCAGGCATCTCCGGCGCGGGCATGCTTCTTCTGCAGCTTGATCGCCTGACGCAGGGCTGCCGCGTGCGCCGGAGACCAGCGCGATGCCGCCTCCCGCACCACCGCCAGTTCGAGCGCAACACGCGCGAAGTGCCCCTCGCGGACCCTTGTCAGCTTGATGGGCGCGACGAAGCTGCCCCGCTGCGGAAGAATGTCGATGAGCCCGTCCTCGGCGAGCCTCGTCAAGGCGATGCGCACCGGCGAGCGCGAAACAGAAAACATGTTGCAGATGCGGTTCTCGCTCAGGGCCTCACGCGGGCGGAAGCCGCCGGAAATGATGGCGTCACGCAGCACGCGATAGATCTGATCGGCCGCCGGATATTTGCGGTCAATCAAATGAACAGCGGTTGGGCCCAGCCTGTCTGGCGGCTGGTGGCTCAAAGCTTGCGGCATGACGAGGAACGCATCTTGTGAAACCCTCACTTGTATACTAGCATGCAGCTCAGCGGCCCAAAGATCAACCCAATTCTGCCGCCGCCATGGGAGAAAACGTCATGAAATCAGTTGTTAAGATGCTGGCCGCGGTGGGCCTCTGTGCTGCCGCTGCAATCCCCGCCCTCGCCGACCCCGGCACCAAGGTCGCCCTCGTTCCGGGCGGCCCGCACCCCTATTTCGCCGCCTGGGAACAGGCGGGCATGGATGCCATGAAGGACCTCGGCCTCGGCGCCGCCGACTACCGCGTGCCGCAGAAGTGGGAGCTCGCCCAGCAGAGCCAGCTGCTCGAGAGCCTGCTGACGCAGGGCTACAACTCCTTCCTGATCTTCCCCGGTGACGCCGTTGGCACCAATGCCGTCGTGCAGGAGATCACCGAGAACGGCGGCCAGGCGCTGGCGCTTGCCGGCTGTCTGAAGGATCCCACCCCCGCCCTGTTCTGCATGGGCACTGATACGGGCAACTCCGCCTATCTGGGAACCAAGGAGCTCATCAAGGCGATGGGCGGCAAGGGCAAGATCGCCCACTTCACCGGCTTCCTCGTCGATCCCAACACGCAGCTCCGCATCGATGCCGTGAACAAGGCGGCAGCCGAGACCAATGGTGCAGTGGAAGTCGTGCAGGTGATCGCCGACATCGACGCGCCGCAGCCTGCGGAAGAGAAGATCAATGCCTATCTCGCCGCCAATGCGGCGGGCGTTGATGGCATCGTGACGACCGCATGGGTGCCCGCCGTGACGGCCGCCAACTCGCTCCGCAAGATCGGCGACAAGCGCATCAAGATGGTCGGCATCGACCATGACGAGGTGGTGCTGCAGGCGATCAAGGACGGCT
>CAIYXE010000521.1 GCA_903930095.1 uncultured Hyphomicrobiales bacterium | reverse complement strand
GTTTGCGCCGCCGCAATCGGCAGCGGGGCGGTGGCGGATGGCGAACTGCACTTGTCGCTGGGCACGAGTTCATGGATCAGCGGTTTCTATTCGGGCCGCCGCCTGAGCGCCAGCGAGGGCTATGCGACGATCCTCAGCCCGGTGGGCAACCGGCCGATCCTGATCGCCACGCAGGAAAGTGCGGGCGCCTGCTTCGACTGGCTCGACCGGCTTGCGGGCGAGCCAGCGGCGGCGGAGGGGGCGAGGCCCGAGCCGGCGGAGCGCGTGAGCCCGCCGCTATTCCTGCCGTGGCTTGGCGGCGAGCGCGTTCCGGTGGATGACAACCGCCTGCGCGGGGCCTTCCTCGGCCTGTCGTTGCAGCATGATCGCGCCAGCCTGCGGCAGGCGGTGACCGAGGGCGTGGCCCTCAATACACGCTGGGCCTACCAGTCTGTGGCGCGGCAGCGGGGAACGCTGGGTGGCGGCATGCTGCGCGCGGTGAGCGGGGGCGCACGCAACCCCGCCCTGTGCCGGGCGCTTGCCGACTGCCTCGGCGTTGAGATCACCGTGGCGCGTGATCCGCGCAATTCCGGTGTGAGGGGTGTCGCGGCAATTGCCGCGGCGGGCCTCGGCTGGCAGCCCTGCGTGTGGGCCGCCGCCTCGCGCTTCGGCGCGTCACCGGAAGCGGTCTACACGCCGGATGCCGCACGCCGGGGCTATTTCGAGCGCCGCTTTGCACTGTACCGCGATGCCTACAGGCGCAATGCCGGCTGGTTCCGCCGGTCCTTCGAGAGTGCGTCCTATGATTGACGGTCTGTTCAAGACATACATCGACCCCCTGTGGGAAATGCCGGCAAGGCCCCTGTCGCGGGTGTTCACGGCCAATCAGGTGACACTCATGGGGCTCGGCCTGATCGGCCTGGTGAGCCTCGCCTATGTCTGGCACCACGCGCCGTTCTGGTATGCGCTGACTCTTGCCATCGCCTTTTCCGCCGATTCGCTTGACGGTGCGGTGGCACGGCTGCGCAAGGAGAGTTCGGCCTTCGGCGGCTATCTTGATGCGGTGGTGGACCGCTACCAGGAACTGATCGTGATCGCCACGCTGGCCCTTGTTCATGACTGCTGGGCGGCGGCCTATTTCGCCTTCTCGGGTTCCGTGCTGACGAGTTACATGAAGGCCCGCGCGGCGATCGAGCGGCCGGTGGACAATGTGGCCTGGCCAGACCTGTTCGAACGGCAGGAGCGGATCTTCTTCATCTGTCTGGCGCTCGTCTGCCAGAGCCTGTTCGGCGCGCACTTCGAGGTCATTCCGGCGGCCTTGTGGCTTCTGGCAGGGCTCACCCATGCAACCGCCGTGCAGCGCTTCCTGCGTGCCAGGAAGATCCTCACCGGCGGGCCGCGCGGGGACGGCGTCAACCCGCCGTGAAGAGGGTGAAGACGAGCCAGACAATGGCGCCCGCGCCCAGCCCTGCGAGGCCGTCATCCGCCATGATCCCCAGCCCGCCGGGAAGCCGCCGTTCGGCCAGCGCGATTGGCCAGGGCTTCTGGATGTCCAGAATGCGGAAGGCGAGGAAGCCAAGCGCCCAGGCAAGGGGCGTGGCCGGAATCAGGACAAGCGTGATCAGCATTCCCGCCGTCTCGTCCCAGACCACGGCAGAGGGATCTTCCTCACCGAGGTGGCGCGCCGCCGCGCCGCAGACCGCGCAGCCGAGCAGGAAGGCTGCAGCGGCAAGTGTGGCCTGCCAGAACCAGGGGGCACCAACAACCGGCAGAAAAAGCACGAAGGCGCCTGCGGCCCCGAAGGTGCCCGGTGCAAACCGGATGAGGCCCAGCCCGAAGCTCAGCGCGACCGCCGTGGCGGGATGCAGCAGGTGGTTGAAGCCAGGTTTCAGCGCATCTGCTCCATGGCGCGTCAAGAGAAGCAGCAAGTCTCTTAAGGGAGATGAGCATCCTGTTTCAAGGATGCATTGCACATGATCGGGCTGGGAGGAGCGGTGCTTCTGGCCCTTGGCATCGGTGGTGCGATCCAGTTTCACGACTTCATCGAAGCCGAGACGCTGCTGCACGACGTGGTGGATGAGATCCGCCTCGGACGGGGCAGTCTCGCAGCATTCGATGCTGCGTGGGAAAAGAACCCTTCGCG
>CAIYXE010000520.1 GCA_903930095.1 uncultured Hyphomicrobiales bacterium | reverse complement strand
CTGTAGCGGAGCAGCGGCGTCGCATAACCATAGAGCGGGGTCACCACCACCTCGCCCGTCTCGCCCGGTTTCGCACGCCTGCCGTCCGGTTTGAGGATCTCCAGCACGACCTGTTCACTCTGGATGTGATAGAGACTGCTGCCGGGGCATTGAACGGCCATCACGCCGCCCTCGGCGGATGAGAAGGCATCGATGATGCTGCTGCCGAAGGCGCTGGCTGCCGCCTCCCTCACCTCGGGCGCCAGATACTCCCCCACGCTGACGATGAAGGGAATGCTGAGCTTCGTGCCAGTGCGCAGCGCCTCTGAGGACAGCCGGAGGATGTTGGAGGGCAATGTGTTGACGTAGACCGGACCGCGCCCCGCCATCTGCGCCAATTGATCGCGCGCAGGTGTTGCGATGTCGATCCACAAACGCTCGCCGCGCTCTGCCGGGTCGCGCCACGGGAACCCCCACGTCTCCTGAAGCGGCTGATCCTGCCTCAGCTTGCGAAGCACGAAGAGCGGGCGCGACTGGTCAAGGCCCCAGCTATGATACATGCGATAGCTGGCCAGAAGCCGTCCCACCGCCTCGAGCGAGGTCATGTCACGCCGCGCCGCTGGCCCGGTGCTGCCGCCCGTTGTGAGCGGCGTGATGACACCATGAAGTTTCGAAAAGCTCCGCGGCCTGAAGGCATCAAAATTCTCTGTGATGTCTTGGCGGCTGATACAGGGCTGGGCCAGCCAGTAGTCCGAATTCGCCGATAGCCCCTCTGGTGCCGCTTCACGCGCGGCATAGAATGGCGTCTCGTCCAGGGCATGCCTCGCAAGCCGTTGCAGCAACCCGGCCTGGTAGGCGTCGAGTTCCTCCTCGGAGGCCCTCTCCGACGTCAGCAAGCTGTTGAGATAGGCTTCCGCGATCTCAAATCCGGACATCCGCCGTCTCCGCCAAAAAGAAAGGGCGGAAAACCGCCCCCTCCCGAACCACTCTTCTGCAGGCGGGCGATCAGGCCCGCGTCATGGCAATGCCGAGCTTGCCGTAGTTGACGCGGTAAAATCCGTCGGCACCCACCGATACAGCATCCGGCATGACGTTGAGCACATCCTGCGCCATGACGCCTTCAAACCGTTCCACGCCGTCCGTGTAACGGAAATGGAACAGGGGCAACCCATAAACCGTCGTGCCGACTTGCTCGATATCCGCCTTGAGGCGCGCGTCAGATATACTGTCGCTGCCTTCGTCCGCACACGGCCCGGCAGCGGACAGAATTGAGTGCGGGAGGATGGAAGGGGGCTGACCGAGCTCGTCCGCGCAAGGCGACGCCTCCTTCAGCACCTCGTCACTGGCGATGCTAAAGTCGCAGCGCGCCTGGAATTCAGTGGTTTCCATCAGTTCAATCAGATTGGGCATACCAACGTTGCGCGCAGAAACCGAGACCATCACGTTATCTCCTGCTTATGACCGTTTTAATTATGAAAACGTTATCACAAATGTCGAAGTATGCAAGACGCATGCATGCTCCATCTTGGCAGACTGTCAATTAAATGTTACAGTCACAAGTGTATGGATAGATTGACATCCCTCATCGACCGAGTGCCCACGCCCGAGGCCCTCAGGCGGCTTCTGCCAACAGACCTGCCGCGGCTGGCGGCGGAACTGAGGGCCGAGGTCATTGCAGCGGCGGCCGAAACGGGTGGACATTTCGGCGGTGGCTTGGGGGTGATCGAACTCACGGTGGCGCTGCATTACGTGTTCGACACACCGCGCGACCGGCTGATCTGGGACGTCAGCCATCAGGCCTATCCGCACAAGATACTGACCGGACGGCGGCACACCATTCGTTCGATCCGCCGCAAGGGCGGTCTCTACGGCTTCACCAAGCGCAGCGAAAGCCCCTACGACCCGTTCGGGGCGGCTCACAGTTCCACGTCCATCTCGGCGGGCCTTGGCATGGCGCTGGCGCGCGACCTGCAGGGCGGCGCGAACCGCGTCGTGGCGGTGATCGGCGACGGCGCCATCACCGGCGGCATGGCGTATGAGGCCATGAACCATGCCGGCAGTCTGGGCAGCCGGCTGATCGTTATCCTGAACGACAATGGTATGTCGATCGCCCCCGCCGTGGGCGCCCTCAACGGGCATCTGGGCGATCTCCGCGCAGGCAAGGCCCAGAGCCTGTTCAAGGGCCTTGGCTTCCATCACGTGGGCCCGGTGGACGGCCATGACCTGGCCTCCTTGGTCCCTACCCTCGAGGCCCTGCGAGACCGGACGGAGGACGGGCCAGTTCTGCTCCACCTCGTCACCGAGAAGGGCCGCGGCCATCCTTTTCCCAGGCCCGACAAGGAACGCTATCACGCGGTCCCGAAATTCGACCCTGTCACCTTCGCCTTCTTGGCGCCAAAGGCAAATGCGCCGACGTTCACCCAGGTCTTCGCCGACAGCCTCGTCGCGCAGGCCCGCAGGGACGACAAGATCGTGGCTATCACAGCCGCGATGCCTTCAGGCACCGGGCTCGACCTCTTCGCCGAACACTTTCCAACCCGAACGTTCGATGTCGGCATTGCAGAGCAGCATGCAGTGACCATGGCTGCAGGCCTTGCCGCAGAGGGCATGAAGCCCGTCTGCGCCATCTATTCCACCTTCCTGCAGCGCGGTTTCGACCAGATTATGCATGACGTGGCGCTGCAGCAACTGCCGGTACGCTTCGCCATCGACCGGGCCGGCCTCGTTGGCCAGGACGGAGCCACTCATGCGGGTTCCTTCGACCTTGCCTACATGTCCATGCTGCCCGGCATGGTCGTCATGGCCGCAGCGGACGCCTCCGAACTCCGCCGCATGGTGACAACCGCCATCGCCCATGACGAAGGTCCGATCGCCTTCCGCTTCCCGCGCGGAGAGGCTTCCGGGCAGGACCAGCCGGGCGAGAACCGCCCCCTCCAGATCGGCAAGGGCCGCCTCGTGCGCGAAGGGGCCGATGTGGCAATTCTCTCGCTTGGGGCGAGACTGGATGCGGCCATCGAGGCTGCTGGGCTTCTGGAGGAGCATGGCATATCGGCAAGCGTGGCGGACGCCCGCTTCGCCAAACCTCTGGATACCGAACTGACAGAAGGCCTCGCCCGCAACCACCCGCTGCTGGTGACGGTTGAAGACGGCGCCATCGGCGGCTTCGCCACCCATGTGCTGCAACACCTCGCCCGCAGGGACCTGCTGGCCAGAACACGTTTTCGCGCTTTCATGCTGCCAGACCGGTTCATCGCCCACGGTTCGCCCGCCGAACAATATGACGATGCGGGCCTGGATGCCAAAAGCCTCTGCAGCGGAATTCTTGCTACCCTAAGGGGCGCTTAGGAGCGCCGTTCCGGCCGCGGGCTGCCATAACCGAAGCGTGCGGCGAGCCTCGGCCAGCGCCGGTGGAGCCAGTTTCCGAATTTCACGGTCATCCGCCGCTGGAGCCGCCGGACTGGCGGAAAATCGATGGCAAGGATCGCAAGCCCCACTGGCACCATCCAGAAGCCGAGGATCGGCAGAAAGCCGACCAAGCCGCCCAAAACCATTGCCCCGCCCAGCAAAACCCGCGGCAGGGGATGGTGTGGAACCCCGATCCGGTATCCCAGAATGTTTATCCTCGGCATCTTCTCTCTGGCTGCTTATCCTTGCGAACCACATATGGTGAGCGGACGGCATGCTTTCCATGCGCATGGATTATGAAGGGATTGCGGCAGAGCGTCAGAAAGTGCTTTTACCCGCCGGAACGCTCTGCTATAGGCCCGGCCATTCCCCGATAGCTCAGTTGGTAGAGCATTCGACTGTTAATCGAATTGTCCCTGGTTCGAGTCCAGGTCGGGGAGCCAATATCTGCGTGGTCGCCTAACGGGATCGAACCTAGGCCTGCGGTCGGTATCGTCAAACTCTTGTCCGGCATTGGCGAACGCGCATGACTGCAAGTTATCATTTCTTCCTTCATTTGACGAACCCCGCCCCCATGGGGCATGTCTAACTCATGGACATCAGGCAAGACATCAT
>CAIYXE010000519.1 GCA_903930095.1 uncultured Hyphomicrobiales bacterium | reverse complement strand
GCACGATTCCGTTCGGGCTGATCCTGACGAAGTCGGCGGGGCTGGGCGATATCCGGTCGATCGGCTCCGGCAATATCGGGGCCACCAATGTGCTGCGCACCGGCAACAAGAAGGTGGCGGCTCTCACGCTCATTCTCGATGCGCTGAAGGGTACCGTCCCTGCCCTGCTCATGGGCGGGCTGTTCGGGCCGCAGGCGGCGGTCCTTGCGGGGCTCGCGGCCTTCTTCGGGCATCTGTTTCCGATGTGGCTGGGGTTCAAGGGCGGCAAAGGCGTGGCCACCAGCATCGGCGTGCTGTTCGGGCTGTTCTGGCCGCTGGGACTGATCTTCATCGCGGTGTGGATCGCGATGGCCGCCCTGTTCCGCATCTCGTCGCTCTCGGCCCTCACCGCCAGCCTGCTCTCGCCGGTTGCCGCCTGGGGCCTGGGCCGGGGCGACCTGATCCTTCCCGCCGCCATCATGGGAGTTGCCGTGTTCATAACGCACCGTGCCAACATCGCGCGCATCCTCAAGGGTGAGGAGCCGCGCATCGGAAAGTCCAAGCCTGCATGACGGGCCCGCTCAGCGATGAGGAGCGCCGTGACTGGCTGCGCCTCTCGAAGAGCGAAAACGTCGGACCCTCCACCTTCAAGACACTCCTAAAACGATTTCGGACGGCAGGCGAAGCCTTGCGCGTATTGCCCGATCTGACGCGCAAGGGCGGCCTTGGCCGTCCACCGCGCATCTATGGGCGCGACGCCGCCGAGCGCGACCTGGCCAACGCAGAAGCGATTGGCGCGCGTTTCATCGCCATGGAAGAACCGGATTATCCGCCGCTGCTGCGCGAGGCGGACACAGCGCCACCGCTGATCTGCGCCAAGGGCGACCTCACGCTCCTGAACCGGAACGGCGTTGCCATCGTGGGAGCACGCAATGCCTCCGCCATCGCGCGGAAGTTCACGCGTCAGATGGCGCGGGAGATCGGCGGTGAAGGTCACGTGATCGTCTCCGGTCTCGCCCGCGGCATCGACACCGCAGCGCATGAGGCCTCCCTCGACACCGGCACGATTGCCGTGGTGGCGGGCGGCATCGACGTGATCTACCCGCCGGAGAATGCGGCCCTTCACGCAGCGATTGGTGAGCGGGGCGTGATCGTGTCCGAGCAGGTGCCGGGGACGGAACCGAAGGCCGATTTCTTCCCGCGCCGCAACCGCATCATCTCCGGCATTGCGCGGGCGCTGGTGGTGGTGGAGGCGGCGGTGCGCTCCGGCTCGCTCATCACGGCGCGGTTTGCCTCCGAACAGGGGCGCGACGTGTTCGCAGTGCCGGGCTCGCCGCTTGATCCGCGCTGCGAGGGCACGAACCGGCTGATCCGCGATGGTGCGACGATCCTGCTGTCGGCCCGCGATGTCATCGACCAGCTGACGGATCAGCCACGCTCACGGCAAATGAGCTTCTTCGAGCCCGACCCGCCGCCGCTGCTGCCGCGGGAAACCGACCCGGCGGAGGCCAAGCGTCTGCTCGAACTGCTCTCGCCCACCCCGATCGACACCGATGACCTGATGCGGGAAAGCGGCCTCGACGCCTCAACCCTGTCAGCGCTGCTGTTGGAACTTTCACTCGCCGGGTGCATCACCCGCCACCCGAACGGCGCGGTGTCACGCGCCTGACGCGAGAGTGTCCACCTGGCCGGAAGGCGCGCTAGGACAGCTGTCCGTCGCCACCACCCAGCTGGCGCAGGACCAGAACCATGGTGGCATGGGCATCACCCTCGCCCACATTCACGATCCTGTGCGGAAGGTCGCCCCGGAAACGCAAGGTTTCGCCCGTCTTGGCGCGCTGGATCTGGTCTCCCGAGGTCACCTCGACCTCTCCCGCCAGCATGTAGAGATGCTCCACCGTGCCCTGGGGATGGGGGTCGGATTCGAGCACGCCCGTGGGCTTCGCCCTGAAATCATACCATTGCACCTGCTCCACCAGGTTCAGCGGCCCGGCAATGGCGAGGCGGCAGAGCCCGTCCTGGCTCTCCAGCATGGGCACGCCGGACTTCAACTGGTGCTCGATGAATACCGGCTGCCCCTCGGTGCGCAGCACCTCGTCAATGGTCGTGTCCAGCGCCCGTGACAGGCGGTAAACCGTTGAAAGCGTTGGGTTCGTCTCGTTCCGCTCAATCTGGGAGATGATCGACTTGGCAACCCCGGACTGTTCCGACAGATCGCCCAGCGACATATTGTAGGCCTTGCGGAGACGCTGGATGGTCTTGCCCAGGCTGGGCGTCGGATCAAAGTCCTGTGAGGAGTTGTCTTTCCT
>CAIYXE010000518.1 GCA_903930095.1 uncultured Hyphomicrobiales bacterium | reverse complement strand
TGCCTTGTCGTAAAGCGGCATGCGCTTCTGCACGGTGCGGGCCAGCGTCTCCGTATCGAGCGGCGGGCCGCCATCCGGCACCGCGGCAAACACCTCCTCCAGCATGTTGAGGAAATAGCGGCCATCGCCATCGGCCATGCCGATCATCGCCTCGCAGGCTTGGGGTTCGGCAGGAAGTGACCGCTTCTCGAACATCTCGGCCCGGCGGATCAGGGCATGCATGGCCTCCGTGTCCAGCCGGTTCAGCACCAGCACCTGCGCGCGCGACAGAAGCGCGCCGTTCAGTTCGAAGCTGGGGTTCTCGGTCGTGGCGCCCACGAGGATGATGGTGCCGTCTTCGACAAAAGGGAGAAACGAGTCCTGCTGGGACTTGTTGAAGCGGTGGATCTCGTCCACGAACAGCAGCGTGCCCCTGCCCTGCTCCCGCCTTATGCGTGCCTGCTCGAACACTTTCTTCAGGTCGGCAACGCCGGAGAAGATGGCCGAGATCTGCTCGAAGGCCAGTCCCGTCTCACCCGCCAGCAGCCGCGCGATGGTGGTCTTGCCGGTGCCCGGCGGCCCCCACAGGATGATGGACGGGATGCGGCCTGCCGCCAGCATCCGCGTGATCACCCCGTCGGGGCCCACCAGATGGTCCTGCCCCACCACGTCAGCCAGCTTCTGCGGGCGCAGCCGGTCCGCCAGGGGGCGGGGTGCATCCTTGCCGAAGCCTGCCGCCTGGAACAGGCTGGACATCACCCGCCCACGGCAAGCTTCATGATGCGTCCGCCGCGGTCAATCGCGATACGCCAGAGACGGGCATCGCTTTCCAGCACCTTCCGCAATGCGTCGACACTGTCGATCATCACGCCATTGATCTCGAGCACAATGTCGCCGCGCTTGAAGAAGCGCCGCGCGGGTCCGCCCTCGAGCTTGACGATGGCGACACCCTCGGTGTTGGCAGGCATGCCGAGTTCATCCGCCACGGCGGGTGACAGGTTGGCGGCCACGGCGCCAGCCAGCGGGTTGCGGCCCTCGATCTGCGTATCCTGGCGTTCCACCGTCTCAGGCGCTGCCACCATCGTCACCTGAGTCTCGCGGCGCTCGCCCTTGCGCTGGTATTCGACGATGGTGTTGGACCCGATCGCCGTCGTTGCAACGCGATAACCCAGTTCCTGGGCATTCTCCACCGGCTTGCCCTCGATGGCGAGGATGACGTCGCCACGCCTGAGCCCGGATGCAGCGAGCGGGCTCTGCGGATGGAGGCTCACAACCATCGTACCCTCGGGCCTCGCCATGCCCAGCGAGGTGGCGATGTCGGAGGTCACATCCTGCAGTTCGGCGCCAAGCCATGGCCGCTTGATGGCGTCGCTGCCGCTTTCCGCGGTGGCCACCACCGTCTTCACCATGTTGGTGGGAATGGCGAAGCCGATGCCGATCGATCCGCCGGAGCGTGAGAAGATGGCGGTGTTGATGCCGATGAGTTCGCCCTTCATGCTGACGAGGGCGCCACCGGAATTGCCGGGATTGATGGCGGCATCGGTCTGGATGAAGAACTGATAGTCGCTCACACCCACCTTGGTGCGCGCCAGCGCGGAAACGATGCCGCTCGTCACCGTCTGCCCGACGCCGAAGGGGTTGCCGATGGCCAGCACGAGGTCTCCCACCTCCAGCGCGTCGGAATCGCCCAGCGTCAGCGCCGGCAATTCCTCGTCCGGCACGTCGATTTTCAGAACCGCAAGGTCTGTGCGCTCGTCTGCCAGCAGCACCCGGGCCTCGAACTCACGCCGGTCGGCGAGCACCACCTTGATGTCCGTGCCATTGGCGATGACGTGATTGTTGGTGACGATGAGCCCAGCCGGATCGACGATGACGCCAGAGCCCAGCGAATTCTGCACCCGCTCACGCGGCCTGCCGAATGAACCGTCGTCGCCGAAGAAGCGGCGGAAGAACGGATCGTCGAAAAAGCGGTTGCCTTGCGCCACGGCGGCGACCCGCTGGGCATAGACGTTGACGACGGCCGGCGTCGTTCGCTTCACGACAGGGGAGAAGGACAGCTGAAGCTCGGCGGTCGAGCCGGGCACGACCCGCTCCTCGGCCCAGGCAAGCGGGCTGGCCAGAAACAGCATGAGGGCGGAAATGACGGTGGTGGCGAAACGCATGTGGCTCCTTTGGGCGCTGCAAGCGCCCTATCTGCGGTCAAGCTTTGTCGACAAAATGACCGACGTCTCGATCCTGGTGATGCCCGGAATCTGGCCAACGCCGTCGATCAGCCGGTCCATCGCCTCGGAGGAAGCGGTCTTCACCTGTGCGATCAGGTCGAATTTTCCGCTCACCGTATGGAGGGTTTCAATCTGCGGGAAGCGGGCGAGGTGCTTTCCCACCTCGATCTGGCGGCGCGGCTCCACCGCCAGCGTGACGAAGGCACGCATGCCGCCCTGGTCCATCTCGCTGGAAAGGCGAACGGTATAGGCTGCAATGACACCCGTTTCCTCAAGCCGCTTCAGCCGGTCCTGGACCGTTGTGCGTGAGAGGCCGAGCTTGCGGGCGAGCGATGCGACGGGCTCGCGCGAGTCGACCTTCAGGAGCGCGATCAGCTCCTCATCCTTGGGCGTGATCTGTGCCATGCGTCGGAATGGGGTCTCCTGCCGTCGAAAAGACGACTCAATCGTCACAATTCAGCATAACGCCGTGTGTAATCCAACAGCTCCGAACGGTATTCAGCCGACAAGATTTTCGCCTGCCCTAACGGAGGTTCCAAATGGCACAGCCCGCGCTCAATGTCGTATCCGCACCTTTCTACGCCGATGCCCTGTCGGTGGCGCAGCTCATGCAACCAGAACAGGCCGTATTCTGCTTCAGCGCGGAAGCGCTGAAGGCGCGGCTGGCGCAGTTCACGGCCGGCTTTCCCGGAACGGTCAGCTTCGCCGTCAAGTCCAACCCGTCACGGGAAGTGGCAGGTGCCCTTGCGGCTGCCGGCCTCCAGCACTGGGACGTGGCCTCGGTGCACGAAATGGCGCTCGTCCATTCGGTGGCGCCCCATGCCCATTTCCACTACCACAATCCGGTAAAGTCGCGGCGCGAGATCTTCAACGCCTATCACAAGTTCGGCTGCCGGCGCTTCGCGGTGGACGCGCGTGAGGAAGTGGCGAAGATCGCCGACATCGTGGGCAGCGACCATTCCGTCGAACTGGCGGTCCGCTTCGTGCTGCCGCGTGACCGCGCAACCTCCGCCCATGATTTTTCGACCAAGTTCGGCGCACCCGAGCACACGGCAATCGAACTGCTGCAGGACATTCAGCGCCGCGGCTACGTGCCGGTGATGACCTTTCACCCCGGCTCGCAGTCACGCGATCCGGTCGTTTACGCACGCCAAATCGAGGCGGCTGCCCGCATTGCGCGCGCGGCCGGCGTGCATGTCGGCAAGCTCAATGTCGGCGGCGGCTTCCCGGCCAGCTATCCCTTGAGCAGGCCCGCGCCGCTCGCGCATTTCTTTGCCACCATCGCGGAGGCTGCGACCCGGCATTTCGGCAAGGGCCTTGAGCCGCAGATGGAGTGCGAGCCTGGCCGCGGCCTCGTGGCCAATACCATGTCGCTTCTCACCCGCATCAAGCTGGTCTGCTCGGATGGCGACGACATCTTCCTCAACGACGGCGTCTACGGCGGCCTGATGGAGTTCATGCAGGTGCCGGAACTGCAACCGCCCCATCGCGTGATCCGCGACGGCAAGGTGCTGGCAGGGCCCACCAAGCCGTGGAAGGTGTTCGGCCCGACCTGCGACCCGCTCGACGTGCTGCCAGCCAAGCTCGACCTGCCAATCGACCTGAAGGACGAGGACTACGTGGAGTTCGGAACGCTCGGCGCCTACGGCATCGCCACCTCCACCATGTTCAATGGCTATGGCAATCATGCCGTGGTGCCGGTCGGCGAGGTCTACAACGGCTGACGCTGGCCGCACCGGCCGCAGTGATCGTTTTCGCTCGCATTTGATCGACTTTTTCGCGAAGTCTGTGGTCTGATAGCTAACCAGGGTTGTAGAACTCGGTTTTCTTTGCCGCGGCGTCACAGCAGGATTGAACATGCACGTCAACCAGGAAAGGGGCAGTCATGTTCATCAGTTTGCTGAGTAAATCGGTTCCCGCGGTCGTGGCATCCACCGTCGCACTGCAGCTTCTCACCGCCACACCCGCGAAGAGCCAGTCCTCCGTCGAGGCCGGCTCCTTCGGGGAAGCCTTCCCGACTGTAAGAATGGGAAGAACAGGCCACGGCGGACTGAACGGCCAACGCGCCATCGACGGTCTGGGA
>CAIYXE010000517.1 GCA_903930095.1 uncultured Hyphomicrobiales bacterium | reverse complement strand
GACCGTCCCCACCGATATACCGAGGTTGGCGCGGGCACCTGATTTTGTGGTCGACCCCGTCCCGCCATTGGCGAGCGCCAGTGTACCAGCGACCGTCACGGCACCACTGGTAGCGCCCGCCGGAGTAAGGCCGGTCGTGCCGAAGCTAATCGTCGTGACCGCGGAGGTCAGGTAGGCGCTGGTATCCAGCGCCCATGTATTGGTCGCCGTCTTCTTCAGCAGGCCCGCGGTTCCGGCAAGTGCCTCGATGGCGTCGAGGTCCGCACTCCAGGCTTGCGTCAAGGAACCGATCCCGAGCGATGTGAGATAGGTCGAAGTGTCCAGCGTCCAGCTGTTCGCTGCGGTTTTCTTGAGGAAGCCGGAGGTCCCAGCCAGGGCCGCTATGGCATCGAGGTCGGCGTCCCAACCCTGGAACATCGTGCCGATGTTGGCGATGTTGGACGCCCATTTGGTGGTGGTCGCCCCGTAGAACACCAGCGTGTCGCCGACCGGCAGACTGAGGGGAGCATCGACGGCTAACGAGTCGATGGCGTGGCCCGTTGCCGGATAGACGTTGACCGGGTTGGTACCGCGGTTCGTCACCATCACCATGCGGCCTGCCCCGGGGCCGGGCAGTGTCACGCCCGACGGGTTCGCCGCCGTCGTGGTGATCGTGTAGAAGTCCTGCAGGCCAGTGAGGTTCAAGGATCCCTGGGCTGCCGCACCCGCCGTGACGCCTGTATTGGTGTCGAAGAAGGCGTTCCTCAAATTGGGGTAGGTCAACTGCGGACTGCTGTTCAGCACCACTGAGCCCGCTCCGGAGAAACTGGTCGCCCCCGCAAAGCTCGCCTGCCAGGCCGAGGCTGCGTTGCTCGCATTCGAGATGCAAATGACGCGCAGCGCGATGCCTGAACCGCTCGCCGTGACGCCCAGGTTGGTGGAGGTGTTGATGTACTGGTTCCAGCCCTGTGCGGCGATGAAGGTGTAGGTCGCACCCAGCGGGATCGTTGCGGTATCGGGCAGCAGGAAGGTCGGTTGGTAGCCCGAGCCTGTCAGCAGATGGTTTCGGGTGCTTGCGGCCGTCAACGTGATCGTTGCGCCCGAGCTATAGACCGTCCAGCCGTCGAGGCTGGAGATGGCCGCAATGGCGGAAGTCTGCCCCGTACCGCCATTCACAAGGGGCAGCGTGCCCGACACCTTTGTGGCGAGGTTCACGGCCCCGTTGTCGATGGTCCATGTGGAGCCGGAGACGGTGATGTCGCCCTTGTCGCCATCGGTGACGCCGGTGCCAACCTCGACGATCGAGGCCGTGCCGTTGTCCTTCTTGATATAGAGCTTGCCGTCCCAGGTGTTGATCGCGACCTCGCCCAACTGGAGATCGGCAGTCGTCGGTACCTTGCTGGCGACCGCTGACCGCTTCATTCGTACCGTGTTTGCCATGTGGCTCCCGCGTCGTGGCTATGTAGACGGGTGTGGCCTAGAACGTGCCGCCGTCGATGGTGGCGGCGGGAGAGAGGTAGTCAGTGCCGTCGACCGCGGCCGAGAAGGCGGCTGCCCCATTGCCCTTCACGAGTCCCGTGAGAGTAGTGACGCCCGTACCACCGTAGCCCACGGCAATCGTGCCGGCGTTCCACGTGCCCGTCGTGACCGTTCCAAGGGTGGCGATGGTGTTCTGGCCGGCGTAGCTGGATGCAATGTCCAACGTCGGATTGCCGGAGACGCCGTCACCATTGGTGATGGTGATGCGGTTCGTGGTGCCCGTGATGGTACGGGCCGTGACCGTGTTGGCCGCCGTGCGGGCGACGATGCCGCTGGTGGCGAGGTTGAACAGCGACAGGACGTTGGAGGTCGCAAGGGCAATGTCATCGGCATTGACCTGGATGCCCGTTCCGGCGCCGACATCAAGCGTGCTGCCGATCTTGGTGAGGCCGGCCCCCGCGGTGACCTGGCCTGCGCCTGAGAACTGCGTGAAGGCAAGCGAGGTGGTGCCCAGCGATACGGGCGAATTGGTGGTCAGCACCCAGCCGGAATCGGCGTTGGCGGTCCCCTCCTCGACGAAGGTGAACATGCCGGGCGTGACCTTAGCCGAGCTGTCGGCATCGGTGGCACGGGTCCAGGCGCCTGCTGCCACGACATAGATGCCATTGGCCGAGGCGGTCGACTGGTCCTTGACCAGTACACGGTCTCCCGCCACCAGCGCCACGCCGTCGACCGTCTGTGTGGCACTCAGCGTGATGCTGGCCGTGGTGGCAGCGCGGACCGAGTCCTTGACGTCCAGGCCTTGTCGGGTTGCATCGACATAGGCCTTGGTGGCGGCATCCTGTGCAGAGGTCGGATCGGCCAGGTTGCCGATCTTTTGGGCATTGAGCGACACAGTGGCCGTAGGGGCGGCCATCTGGTCCAGCCGCGAGGTGCGGACCTGGGTATCGAAGTCGGAGATCTTGGCCGAAGTCAGCGTCGGAATGTCGGTTGCCGAGAGGGTTGTGCCGGACGTGACGCGGCCCTTGGCGTCGGTCGTGACCTTCGTATAGGTGCCCGCAGTTCCTACCGAAGCCAAAGTCAGGGCAATCGCCGTGGTCCCTGCCCCCGAAGCGTCCCCCGAAATCGTGATGGTGTTGTTGTCGGTGAGGTAGCCGAGGCCCTTGATGAAGGCGGTGGTGGCGAGCTTGGTCGAATTGTCCGCACCCGCAGGCGTCGGTGCCGTGGGCGTTCCGGTCAGCGCCGGACTGTCCAGCTTGGCAAAGGTCCCCTCGCCGCCGATTGGCTTCACCGCTGTCGCATTCCCCGAGCCATCGTCGCCGTAACCTGCGTAGATGGTGTTGTCGGCCATGTTGTAGGCGAGCTCGGCCGACTTGAGGCCGGTCGGAGCGCCGGGAGCGCCGGAAACACGCCGCTTGATGCGGATGATGTTGGACATGTTCTTGCTAGTCCCCTCTGACTACGGGTGTAAGGTGCGATTTTTGAATGCTGGAGGCGCCGGGATGGGGCAGGACACCGAATTGCGAGGGAGCCGCGTCACTGTCGGTATCTTTATTGTCCTGTTTTCAACGATCATCTGGGCGACCGCCGGCTTGTTCGTCAGGCTTCTGCCTTTCGACATCTGGAGCATCATCGTCTGGCGAAACT
>CAIYXE010000516.1 GCA_903930095.1 uncultured Hyphomicrobiales bacterium | reverse complement strand
CGGGGAATAGGGCAGGGTGAGGGGGTGACTGCCGCGCTTTCCGGCCCTTCCCATATCGCGCAGGCGGCGATGATGGTCATTCAACCTCGAGGCGTTCACCTGCGGACAGACCCCCTCACCCTTCCCTCTCCCCCGGTGGGGGAGAGGAATGCGAAAGCCGGTTGCTTCCCTCCCTCCGGTGGAGAGAGGAATGCGAGGCCGGTTGCTTTTGTTCATCTTCTAACGGGAATGGGACACGCGATCCCCTGGCCACAAGCTGCAGGGTTGGGGGGGCTGGCGGGGTGTGCCGCTTCCTAAACAGTATCATCCGCCACAATTCTGTGTGAAACAGCGCCGATGTCCGACACAGAAATCACCATCCACCCCGCCCTTGCCTCCGCTCTCGCCCGGCAGGGCTATGAAACACTGACACCCGTCCAGCTGGCCGTTCTCGAAACCCGGGCGGCGGGCCATGACCTGCTCGTCTCGGCCCAGACCGGATCGGGCAAGACCGTGGCTTTCGGCCTTGCCATCGCGCCCACACTGCTGGGCGATGGGCAGTTCTTCGAGGTGGCGGAGCGTCCCCTTGGCCTCATCATCGCGCCGACGCGCGAGCTGGCGCTGCAGGTCGAGCGTGAGCTGGCCTGGCTCTATGCCGATGCGGGTGCTGTCATGGCGAGCTGTGTCGGCGGCATGGACATGCGCAAGGAGCGCCGCCAGCTGGAGCGCGGCGCGCACATCGTGGTGGGAACGCCGGGGCGGTTGCGCGATCACATCACCAAGGGCTCGCTCGATCTCTCGAACCTTCGCGCCGTCGTGCTCGACGAGGCGGATGAGATGCTGGACTTAGGCTTTCGCGAGGACCTCGAGTTCATCCTCGCCGCGGCACCGCCAGAGCGCCGCACGCTGATGTTCTCGGCCACGGTGCCGAAGACCATCGCCCACCTCGCCAAGACCTTCCAGCGTGATGCCGTGCGCATCGTGGCGACGTCGGCGCGTGAGCCCCATGCCGACATCGACTACCAGATGGTCGTCGCCCAGTCGCATGAGCGCGAGAACGCCATCATCAACACGCTGCTCTACTTCGACAGCGGCAGCGCCATCGTGTTCTGCCACACGCGCGAAGCGGTGAAGCACCTCACCGCGCGCCTTGCCAACCGTGGCTTCGGCGTTGTCTCCCTGTCGGGCGAACTCTCCCAGGCTGAGCGCACCTCGGCGCTGCAGGCCATGCGTGACGGCCGCTCGCGCGTGTGTGTCGCAACCGACGTTGCCGCGCGCGGCATCGATCTGCCCAACCTCGACCTCGTGATCCACGCCGACCTGCCGACCAATCCGGACATTCTGCTCCACCGCTCCGGCCGCACTGGCCGGGCAGGGCGCAAGGGTGTCTGCGTGCTCATCGTGCCGGTGCGGCGCACCTCCGCGGCATTCAGGGTGCTGGATCTCGTCAACGTTCAGGCCACCATGCGCGGCGCGCCGACCGCCGCCGACATTGACGCGCGCTACCGTGAGCAGATCCTGGAAGCCGCCACCGCGTCCGCCCCGCCGGAGGAGGCCGAGGCAGGCTTCGTGGCGGAGCTTTTGGCCCGCATCAGCCCGGAGCAGCTGGCCGCCGCCTATCTCCGCCAGCAGCTGGCCGCGCGCCCGGCACCGGAAGACATTTCGCAAACCAGCGTTCCCGCCAGGAGCGGCCAGCCCCGCACAGCACCCGCGGGCGAGCCAAGGGTCCGTGCCGAGCGGCCGGACATGACGGGCTCCGCCTGGTTCACCCTGTCGCTTGGCCGCAAGCACCGCGCCGAGCCCAAATGGCTGCTGCCGATGATCTGCAAGGCAGGCAACATCACGCGCGACGATGTGGGCGCGATCAAGATCTCCGATGAGGAGACGCGCTTCCAGATCTCCGCCGCCAAGGCAGCCGACTATGCCGAAACCGTCGCGCGGCAGGGAAGCGGCGAAAAGGGCGTCACCATCACGCCAGCAGGCGTTGCGCCGTCAGTCCCGCGGGAGGAGAGCACGCCGCGGGCGGCCCCCGTCTTCAAGCACAAGGGCAAGGCGAAGGATCCCTCGCGCTTCAAGCCCAAGACGCATGCCGGTGGGCCCAAGGGCTTCAAGGGCAAGAAGCGCGGGGCCTGAACAGCTGAGGCACTGGCCAAGAGCCGCTCTTGGGGCTAGTTCTCCGCATGCAGCCAGCAAGGCTGCGGGGAGTGATCATGCCCAAGCGCGTCATCGTTATCGGGTCGGGGATTATCGGCGCATCGGCCGCCTGGCACCTTGCGAAGGGCGGTGCGGATGTGACCGTTCTCGAGGCGGGCGAAACCGGCGGCCTTGCCACGCGCAACAGCTGGGCCTGGATCAACGCCAGCTGGGGAAACCCGGAACCCTATTTCCGCCTGCGCCAGCACGCGATTGCGGAATGGCACCGGCTGGCGGCAGAGATTCCGGCACTCGCCGTCAACTGGTGCGGCGGGCTCATCTGGGACCTTCCGGAGGCCGAACTCGCAGCCTATGCCGAGCAGCGCCGGGCCTGGGGCCATCCCATCCGCCGCCTCACGCGCGCGGAGATCCTCCAACGCGAACCCAATCTCCGGGACGTGCCGGAGCACGCCTTTCTTGCAGAGGAAGAGGGGGTGCTCGAACCGCTCGCCACCTCGCAGGCGCTGCTTGCGGCGGCAACCGCGCTGGGGGCGGAGGTACTGTCAGGCGCGCCCGTCAAATGGCTCGAGGGCGAGGGCAGGGTCACGGGCGTCATGACCAATGACGGCGTGATCCATGCCGATGAAACGCTGGTCACTGCCGGTGTGCACACCGAGGCCCTTCTCGCTTCAGCCGGCATCACGCTGAAGCTCACCGCGCCCGCCGGGCTGCTGGCCCATTCGAAGCCTGCGCCAAAGCTTCTCAATGGCCTCGTGATGACGCCCGGCCTCCACATCCGCCAGACGGCAGAGGGCCGCATCGTTGCCGGCACCGACTTCGCCGGGGCCGACCCGGAAGGCGATGCCGAGGCGCTGGCCGCCAGCCTCCAGCACAAGGTCGAGGCGATGGTGACGGGTGCGGAGGGGCTGGGCCTCGATTTCCTGACCGCCGGCCACCGGCCAACGCCCGCCGACGGTTTCCCTGCCATTGGCCGGCCGCGGGGCCGTGCCGGCCTCTACACCATCGTCACCCATTCCGGCGTGACGCTCGCCGCAGCACTCGGCCGCTTCGCCGCGGAGGAACTCCTCACCGGCAGGCGCGATGCGCTGCTTGATCCTTACCACCCAGACAGGCCCGCCCTCTCATGACCATGCTGCCCCTGACCGCAGCCCCACGCGACATGCTCGCGGGGGTTGAAGCCGTGCTGACGGACATCGACGACACGCTCACCCTGCACGGCCGCCTGCCGGCCGAGGCCTTTGACGCATTATGGAAACTGAAGCGCGCGGGCATCAAGGTCGTCCCCATCACCGGGCGGCCCGCCGGATGGTGCGACCTCATCGCGCGGCAGTGGCCGGTCGATGGCGTGGTGGGTGAGAACGGCGCCTTCTATTTTCGCTACCGCGACGACGAAAAACGCATGATCCGCGTCTATGCGCAATCAGCTGAGGAGCGGCGCGCCAACACGGGCAAGCTCTGGACGATTGCCAATCGCGTGCTGAAGGACTTTCCCGGCACCGCCATCGCCTCCGACCAGGCCTATCGCGAGATCGACGTTGCCATCGACTTCTGCGAGGACGTGCCGCCGCTGCCGCTGGCCACCGCGCAGAAGATTGCCGAGGCCTTCCATGCGGAAGGCGCTGCCGCGAAGGTCTCCTCGATCCATGTGAATGCCTGGTTCGGGGCCCACGACAAGCTCACCATGAGTAGCAGGTTCGTCGCGGAAGCCTTTGGTATCAATGTTGAAAATGATGTGCACAAGATCGCCTACTGCGGCGACTCGCCCAATGATGCGCCGATGTATGCGGTGTTCCCGATGGGCATCGGCGTTGCCAACATCCGGCCCTATGCCAAGCTCATGCCGCATCTGCCGCGCTATGTGACGGCGGGCGAGGGCGGGCACGGCTTTGCGGAATTCGCCGAGGCTGTGCTGCACGCGCGGGCCCCGCATGCGTGACACGGCCGCGGGCCTGCTGATCGGCGCCCTGGGCGGCCTGGTCTTCTGGCTTGTCGGCATTCCCGCACCCTGGCTTGCGGGCAGCATGCTGGCGGCGATTGTTGCGATCTTTTCCGGCGTCAAGGTCGGCATGCCGGACTGGCTGCGCGCCATGTCCTTCATATTCCTCGGGATCCAGACGGGAACATCCGTCACCTGGGACACGGTGGACAGGGCGGCGCAGTGGCCGCTCTCCATCGCCTTCCTCGGCCTCACCGTGGTCTTCGTCACCTGGGCCTGCACGGCCTACTACGTGAAGCGCAGCGGGTGGGACGCAGCGACCGCGCTGTTCGCCAGCCTGCCCGGCGCGCTCTCCCTCGTGTTGCTGTTGGCCAGCAGCACCAAGGCAGACATGCGGCGCGTGACCATCGCGCAATGCATCAGGCTGTTCTTTCTGGTGGCGGCCCTGCCGACGCTGATCTCCTGGATGTCGCCTGCCTCCGCCTATCATGCCGGACCCGGCGAGATCGGCAGCATGGTCGACATCCTGCTGCTCATCGCCGTTTCGGCTGCGGCGGGCTATGCGCTGGAGTGGATGCGGGTTCCTGCAGGCCTCATGCTGGGGCCGATGCTGGCCAGTGCCGGACTCGAATTGTCGGGCGTCATCTCCGGCACCGCACCCGCCTTCGTGCTCATCCCTGCGAATGTCGTGCTGGGGGTGATGATTGGTGCGCGCTTCTCACACTTCACCTTCACTGAATTCCGCGAGGCATTGAAGGAAGGTTTCTCGGGCTTCCTGATCGCGCTCGCCATTGCGCTGGCGGGGGCGGGGATCACCAGCGCCGTCTCGGGCCTTCCGCTGGCGCTGACGCTGCTCGCATTCGCGCCGGGAGGACTCGATGCCATGACGATCATGGCCTTTGCGCTGAACCTCGACCCGGCCTATGTCGGCGCTCATCAGATGGCGCGCTATATCGGTCTTGCCCTTTTGATGCCGCTGGTAACGGCCTATGTTCTCGGACGGATGGGTGTGGCAGCAGGGGCAACGGCACCTGCCCAGCCCTCAAAACTCAAGGACCGCTGATGGATCAACTGGCCTTCCTGCTGACCTACAAGGGCGCCGTGGTGCTTGGCACGCTGGCCGTGCTGCTGGTGGCGGAACGGCTGTTCCCCATGGCGCGCGTGGTGGGCGGTGTCAGGCGCGTGGCGCGCAACCTGTCGCTGGCGGGTGTGAATGCGGTGCTGTCCTGGGCGGTGGTGGTGCCGCTTGCGGCCTTCACGGCCTCCCACGCGCTGGGCTGGCGGCCGGAATGGTGGAGCGGCTGGCAGGGGCTGCTGCTCGACCTCCTGATCCTCGACTGCTGGATCTACTGGTGGCACCGCGCCAACCATGAATGGCCCTTCCTGTGGCGCTTCCACGAAGTGCATCATCTGGATGAGTTTCTCGATGCAAGCTCGGCACTCCGCTTCCATTTCGGCGAGGTGCTGCTGTCGTCGCTGGTCAGGGCAGGGGTGATCCTGCTGCTCGGCGTGCCGCTGCTGAGTGTGGTGGTGTTCGAGACGCTGCTGGCGCTCTCCGCCATGTTCCACCATTCCAACCTGCGCCTGCCGCCGCGGCTGGAGCGGGCGCTGTCATTCCTTGTCGTCACGCCGTCGATCCACTGGGTGCATCACCACGCGATCCGCCGCGACACGGATTCGAACTATTCCGCGCTGCTGTCTGTGTGGGACCGGCTGTTCCGCAGCCGCAGCGCCACGGTGCGCACGCCCGACATGCCGATCGGCACCGAGGGCCGCAAGGAACGGCCGCTGGGCGGCCTGCTCGTGACGCCGCTGGAGAGGCGCTGACTGGCACGCGCCATGCAGCGGCATGGCCGGTGGGGCGGGACGTGCTGCAAAGCTGTCCCACGGCGGCACAGCACGGGGCATTATGGGAGCGCTGGTCTTGGCGAGAAGCGCATCGACACCGGAACGGGACGGGCTGGCCGGCGCCCTGCGCGAGGCGCGGCGGGCCGAAGCGGCCCATTTTGAGGCAACGCTCGAACTGCGCGACTCGAAGTCGCTGCGCCTGCAATTGCTCAAGGACGATCTTCTGCCGCTGGTCGAGTCCGCGCCCGAGGCGCGCGAACTGTTCGACCTGGCGCTGGTTCCCGGCGAACCGCCCAAGCTGTGGATCGACCTCATCTCCTTCGTGGTGATGGAGCCCGACCCGCGCAGCTACCGTTTCCTGCAGCACCGCCAGGACCGGCGCGAGATCCTGCTGGAAACCGCCGACCGGGAGTTGATGGCTACCGCCATCCGCCGCCATATGGCGCACCTTATGGTTGCGCGCGAGCGCCAATCCGCCGCCCTAGCACCCGCCGGGCCGCAGCCGGGTTACAGCTCCGCCTCGCTGATCCTGTCATGGGTGTCTGGCTTTGCCTTCGGGGCGCTTGCGCTGCTCGGACTGGCCATCTATCTTGGATTTCTAAAGCGTTGATAAACAAGACTAATTAATCGCCGCAATGCGTTACAAACTGAAACAACAAGTGATTTCCGCGGAATCGTCCGCCCTGTTACTGAAAATTATCGGGTGACGCGTAAGCCGGGGGGCTGAGCGGAATCTGCAGAAAAGTTTCCGAGTGCAGGGGTTTTCAAAGATATGCAGAGTGCGCTGAAGCGGAATCACGATGCCGCTGGTCCGGGGTCTCCGACGCCGACCAGTAACCGCAGCCTCTCCCAGGACCTCGCCGGTTTCCATTCACTTGCCGAAGGCCTCGATTATGCCGCGCGTGGCGTGACCGGCTTCAATTTCTATTCCGCGCGCGGTGAACTGCAGTCGGTCCTGCCCTATGCCGAACTCCGCCGCCGGGCCCAGGCCACCGCGCGCAAGCTGCTCTCCCTCGGCCTGAAGCGCGGGGAACGCGTGGCCATCGTCGCTGAGACCGGGGCGGATTTCATGGCGGTGTTCTTCGGCTGCCAATATGCCGGGCTGCTGCCCTGCCCGATGCCCTACACGATGTATATCGGCGGCAAGGAGTCCTACATCGAGCGGGTGGCGGGCATGCTGTCCGCGGCCAAGGCCGGCACCGTTGTGGCCAGCGAGGAGTTTCTCGGGCACATCAGCGAGGGCGCTGCCCGTGCGGGCGTGTTCAGGGTGCTGAGCCATGCCGCGCTGCAGGCGCTGCCGGAAGCCGCCGCCAAGCTCGAACCCTTCGGCCCCGATGAGGAGGCCTATATCCAGTATTCCTCCGGCTCCACCTCATGCCCCAAGGGCGTGCTGATCTCGCAGAAGGCCATCATCGCCAATGCCCGCGGCATCCTGCGCGAGGGCCTGAGGCTGACGCCTGACGACCGCGCCTTCTCCTGGCTGCCGCTCTACCATGACATGGGCCTCGTGGGCTTCTGCCTGTCGCCCATGCTGGGGCAGGTGAGTGTCGACTTCCTCGCCACCACGAGCTTCGCCCGCCGCCCGGCGCTGTGGCTGAAGCTGATGTCTGACAACGCCACCACCATCACCTATTCGCCGAGCTTCGGCTATGACCTGGCGGCCCGCCGCATCAACGGCGACGCGGTGACGCTCGATCTGTCCCGGCTGCGGGTTGCCGGCATCGGCGGCGACATGGTGCGCGCCGACGTTCTCGAAAGCTTCGGCGCGACCCTTTCGGTCGCCGGCTTCCGGCCGCAGGCCTTCCTGCCGAGCTATGGCATGGCCGAGACCACGCTGGCCATTTCCTTCGTCGACGCCGAGCAGCCCATCCGCATCGACCGGATCGACCGTCATGCGCTCAAGACCACGGGCCGCGCCCTTCCCGCCAGCGGTGAAGGTGCGAGGAGCTTCGTCGTCTGCGGGCGCCCGCTGGCCGCCAGCACGGTGGAAATCCGCGGCGAGCGCGGCGCGGTGCTGGGCGAGCGTGAAGTGGGCCGCATCTTCGTCAGGACGCCGAGCCTGATGTCCGGCTATTTCCACAATGCGGAAGCGACCGCCACGGCGCTGGGCGGTGACGGCTTCCTCGACACGGGCGACATGGGCTACTGGCTTGACGGCGAGATCGTCATCACCGGCCGCGCCAAGGACCTGATCCTGCACAATGGCCGCAACATCTGGCCGCAGGACATCGAATGGGCGGCCGAGCAGATCGAGCCGCTGCGCTCCGGCGACGTCGCCGCCTTCGCCGTCGAGGGCGACGACGGCGAGGACGAGGTGACCGTGCTGGTGCAGTGCCGCCTGCAGGATTGTGCTGCCATCGAGGCGCTGCGCCATGAGGTGTCGGCCGTCGTCCACCGCAGTGCTGGCATCGAATGCAGGGTCGTCATGGTGCCGCCCAAGAGCCTGCCTTTCACCTCTTCCGGAAAGCTGTCGCGCGCGGGCGCCAAGCAGAAATTCCTGATGGGCGAGATCGGCGAACTCACCGCGTTCGCCTCAGCGCCCGCGGCAGCCCTTCTCGAAGCAGCGCTCTGACAGCCAGGCCGCCCACATCTGCGGCACGGCCGACACGATGACCCGTCTCGTCGCCATCACCGGTGCCACCGGATTTGCCGGCCGCCATGCCGTGGCCGAACTCATCCGCCGTGGCCACCAGCTGCGCGCCCTGGTGCGCAACCCCGGGGCAGCAGGGCTTCCGGACGGCGTGGAGATGGTGGCGGGCGGTCTCTCTGATGCCGATGCACTGCAACGCCTGGTGACGGGTGCCGATGCCGTCGTCCACCTTGCGGGCGTGCTCGCGGCGTTGGGCAGGCAAGACTATTTCAGCGTCAACCGCGAGGGCACCGAAGCGCTTGCCGCGGCCGCGCTGCCAGCACGGGTGGGCCGCTTCGTCCACATCTCCTCGCTTGCCGCGCGCGAACCGCAGCTGTCGCATTATGCCGCAAGCAAGAACGCGG
>CAIYXE010000515.1 GCA_903930095.1 uncultured Hyphomicrobiales bacterium | reverse complement strand
GAACCACAAATCCGTGGGCCAGTTGCCCCTGCTGGCAGCCACCGCCTCGCGCTGGAACCGGCCGGGTTCGATCACCACCAGTGACGTGGACCAGAACACCCCATTCACCGGGTAAACAGAGGCGAGCGCCGTCACCGCCATGCTGACCAGCCAGGATGAGCCGAGCCGCTGTGCGAAGCTCTCTTCCTTTGCCAGCGCCGTGACCAGCAAATGCGCCGGCGAAGGGGCAAATGCGGCCCGCGCCTCCTTCCACATCAGCTCATTGCCAAGGGCGGGCTCCAGCGTGTCCGCCGGGATCGGCATGGCGAAGAACATGATGGCGAGCAGTTCATCCCCGATCATCATGGTAAGCGCAGACGCCTGGTCTGGCGTCTCCGCCACATCGATCCGGACATCACGCAGTTCGGGAAACAATGTCTTGAGCGCCAGCACCACGCGCTGCGGCTCCAGCACGACGGGCTCCTTCAGCGCCAGAAGTGAAATGGCTTTCCTGTCAGCCGGGATGCGGCTCATTTCTTTTCCCCTGTTGCCCCAGCCCGGAAGCCGTGGATGCGCGCGGTGAGTTGACCTTACGTCCTCTCAATCCTTAACAATCAAAGGTTTTAAAACTCGTCAATTGATGATCGTGATGTTTTGGGGGCGTTCCAGCCAGTTTGCCGGCGTTTTGCACCCCCCCTGAACGCGTTGCGGTTGGCGGGCCTCCGGCCTCTCAGGCCTGCAAACCCCGGATCCATCCGGCCTGAGGGCTGGTTCCGGCGATGCCGATCAGCTGGGAGATCTCGCCTGTGAGTGCTGCGCGAAGATCCGCAAAGCCCACATCCGGTGCGCAGGTGCTGAGGGCGCCGAAGCTTTCAGGGGTGAAGGGAAGGCCCAATATGCCATAGGCCGTGGCGACCGCCTCGCGCGCGGCGGCAGAGGGGTGAACGGATATCACGGCACCCATGTGATAGCCGCGCCGGCCGATGCGCTGGGCGAGACCGGCGAGCTTGAGGGTTCCTCCCGCATTCACGCTGTAGTCGCCGGGGCAGTATTCGCCCGGCACCGGACCCACCCGCGCGTCAACCCGCAAGCCCTTCAATGCGGTTGCGATCGCGCCTGAGAACATGGCGAAGCGCTGCTTCACATCGCGGCGCGGTTCCTCATGGGGCGCGATGAGGTCGATCACCAGCGCGCTTCTGTCATAGACCGCGAGCTGCCCGCCCGCGCGCCGCTCCGCGGGGGTGAAACCACGGTTGCGCATTGCGGCTGCAGCCTCGGCATAGGCGGCAAGCACCGTATCGCGCGGTGCGAAGGCCGCGGTGGCCTGTGGCCTGTAAAGGCGCAGGCTGCCGGGGCCTTGGCCATCGAGTGCGGAGAGCATGACGGAAACGCGGCCGATGTCTTCTGCGGCGGATGCAGGAGACAGGAGGTCCGGCGCATCGCCATCATGGAGCAGAACCGGCCCGCCGAAGGCCTGCATCAGGCAAGCCCGCGCGCCTTTCCGGCGCAGCCATAGAGCGTCATCTTCTCGATGGTGGCGGCAACCATGCGCTTGCGGCCCTCGGCCATCGCCTCCTCGAGCTGGCGGTCGCCCGTGGCGAAGACAGCCTCGAGGCCAGCGCGGAAGGCGTGGCGGAGATCGGTGTCGGCATTGAACTTGTGCACACCCGCAGCCCGGGCTGCCAGCACCTCATCCTCCGGAATTCCGGACGCGCCATGCAGCACCAGCGGAATGCCGGTCGCATCACGCAGCTCCTTGGTGCGGCCGATGGCGAGCGGTTCGGGCTTGAGGCCGGGAATGACGCCATGCACGATGCCAACCGAGATCGCCAGCGTATCAACACCGGTTTCGGCGGCGAAGCGCTGGGCTTCGCCGACATCGGTGTAGTAGTCAGGCCAGTGCACGCTTTCGCCCACATCCGGAATCTTGCCAAGCTCGGCCTCGACGGGAATGCCGAAGTCATGCGCGATCTCAACGATGCGGCGGGTGGTCTTGATGTTGTCCTCGAAGGGCAGATGGGCGCCGTCATACATGATGGAGTTGAAGCCCAGCCGGATGGCCTCGATGCATTCATCCCATGAGCCGTGGTCAAGATGGATCACGAAATGCGCATTGGATTCCTCGGCGACGCGCCGCGTCATCTCGAAGGCCTTGCGCACTCCCATGTGCGGGATGATGGCGCGGCCCACCTGCAGGAACACCGGCGCTTCCGCCTGTTCGGCAGCCCAGACGAGGGCCTCGGTGGTTTCCACATTGTGCATGTTGAAGGCCCCGATGGCATAATTGCCCGCACGGGCGCCTTCGATGAGCTTTCGCGGATTGGTCCAGGGCATAAGATGGGCTCCTATAATCTACTCGGTGACGATGACGGCGACGACGGAGCGGACCTCGGCGGTCTCTCCCTCCTTGACGAGGATCTCGCTCAGGCGGCCAACGCCCGGAGATTCCAGCGTGTCGGTCGACTTCTCCGACTCGACGTCCGCCAGCGGCTCATCCTCCTTCACCTGATCGCCAATGGCCTTGTGCCACTTGATGATCTTTCCTTCGCTCATGCCCATGCCCCATTGCGGGAGGAGTACCTTGATGCGTGCCATTGTCCTTTGCTCTCTCTCTTGAAGGTCTGAAATCAGGCCGCGCGCTTGCGGCTCTCCATCGCCTTTTTCACGGCGGCGATGGTCTTGGCGGCATCGGGATAGAGCTGCTTCTCGATTGCCGGGCTGAAGGGGATCTGCGTATCGGG
>CAIYXE010000514.1 GCA_903930095.1 uncultured Hyphomicrobiales bacterium | reverse complement strand
CAGGCGGTGCTCAACACCATGGGCTTCGCCATGCGCGACCTCAAGGCCGATGGCGACATCCTCGGCTACGAGGTCAAGTTCACGCGGGACCAGAACTCGGCCGAGGAACTCAGGCAGGGCCGCTTCACAATCAACTTCGCGGCGGAGGAGGCCCCGGTGCTGCGCTACCTTGGCATCCAGTCGGCCCGCTACCGGCCGGCACTCGACGCGCTGCTCGATGATCTGCTCGCACAGGTCGACGCCGTCACCGGCTGATCGCTACACAACTCGGAGGAATTGACGTGAGCACGATTTTTGTCATGGAATCGGCAAATCTCTTTGCCGGCGATCACGACCCCACCGCCTCGAAGCATCTTACCCTTGCCGAACTGAAGCTGCCCACCCTGCAGGAGATGTATCAGGACCATCATGCCGGGGGCTCCCGCGTCCAGATCGAAGTGGCGGTCGGCATCAGCAAGCTGGAGCCCACCTTCAAGCTCAATGGCTGGGACCCCGATCTCCTGACCCAGTTCGGCCTCGGCTCGTCGCGCCAAAAGGTGTTCACCGCCTATGGGGTGATCCGCGACAAGCGGACCGGTGTGGCCATCGAGGCCAAGGCCATCATCGAGGGCCGCCTCGGCAAGATCGAGCCCGACGCCTTCCAGCGCGGCGAGTTGCAGGGGCATGAATACGCCATCAACGAGGTGATGCACTACGAGCTATGGTTCAATGAGAAGGAGAAGCTGTTCTGGGACTTCTTCTCGACGGAATGGCGCCTCGATGGCGTCTCGCAGAACGATGACGAGCGCCGCATCCTGCGCATTCAGCGCTGATGGCATGTTCCATGGGAGATGACTGCATGAACGGTCCAGCCCGCGTGAAGCTTGACCGGCCTATCAGGGTGGAGGAGCGCATGATCACTGAGGTCGTAATTCGCCGCCCGAAGGTGCGAGATCTCCGCGCCATGGAGAAGATGCGCGAACCTGGGGGAACGGAACTCGACCAGGGCATCGCCATGGCGGCAGCGCTCTGCGATCTGCCGCTGGAGGCCATGGACGAGATGGATGCCGCGGATTTTGCAGCGGTCTCGGAGGTGCTCGGCGGTTTTTTGCCCAAGGCACCGGCGTGAACAACTGGCGCGGCTTGGTGGCCGATACTGCGCATGTGCTGTCGACGCCGGTCACTGCATTCGATGAGATGGACTGGGCGGAGGTGCTGCTCTGGCACGCCGAGGCACGGCGACTGAGCGGGTCAGCGAAGTGAGATACCCAACAGGCAGGCCTGCTGGTCACGCAGCTCGTTCGAAGGACGCTGCGATGTCGCCGATCGAGCGGAACAGGGTCAGTGGGTCATCCTTCGAAGCAATGAACCCCCGACGGGCCCAGAAGCGCGCCGCCTCATCGTCGATCGCATTGACCATCAATGCCCGTCCGCCGATCAGGGAGGCGGCCTGAACGCAGCGGGCGAGGGCGTGCTTCAGGAGGCCTGTGCCAATGCCGCGCCCCGCCCATTGCAGATCGGTGGCGAGCTGGCCCAGCAGCAGGCAAGGAACCGGATCGGGTGGCTGCCCCGTCCGGATCGATCTGGGCAGTACGGACGGAACGACGGCCGTCGGCGCAAGACCGTAATACCCCACGACCCGGCCTTCCTGATGGACCACCATGACGGCCGTGAATCCCTTCTGCTGGTTGGAGAGCGCGCGCGTCTTCAGCCAGTTGTCGAGAGTGGAGTAACCGCAGGAGAATTCTGAGACATCGTGCGACGCGGCAAGCGGCTCAGGCGTTGACAGCAGCAAGCCGTCACCTCTTCTTGCCGGGTACGGGCTCCCACGGCGCGGGCCGCCTGGCCAGTTCCACCAGTTCGGGAACGGGTGCCGCCGGGCGCGACAGGAT
>CAIYXE010000513.1 GCA_903930095.1 uncultured Hyphomicrobiales bacterium | reverse complement strand
CCCGCAAATACTGGGTATTTTTACCGCTGGAATTTGGGGGAGAGAGATTTGCCCGAGGGCCGAATGGCGGAAGAGGAGGGATTCGAACCCTCGATACGCTTTCACGTATGCACGCGTTCCAGGCGTGTGCCTTAAACCACTCGGCCACCCTTCCTTTGTTGGTGGCCGGAATATCGCCATCCCGGCTCCAAATCAAGCATTGTTGAGTGGCCGTGGGCGGTTTGTGCCACTATATCGGGGGAAATCCCAAGGAGGGCCTACGCCGATGTTCTTCACCCGCCAGAAAGGCCGCATGGTTTCGCCGTCGGAGGCGCTTCCCGGGCGTTCCGTTGCCATTGCCACGGCTGAGCGCCATGCCGTCAACGCCAACCCCTTGAAGGGCCCTTATCCTGCGGGCTTCGAGACGGCGGTCTTTGCGCTGGGCTGCTACTGGGGGGCGGAGCGCAAGTTCTGGCAGGTGCCGGGCGTGTGGGTGACGGCGGTTGGCAATGCCGGGGGCTTCAGCCCGAACCCGAGCTATGAGGAGGTCTGCTCAGGCCTCACCGGGCATGCGGAGGCGGTGCTGGTGGTCTTCGATCCCGCGCAGGTTTCCTATGAGCATCTCATCAAGGTGTTCTTCGAGGCGCATGACCCCACCCAGGGCATGCGGCAGGGCAATGACGTGGGCAGCCAGTACCGCTCAGCCATCTACTGGACGGGCCCCGCCCAGCGCGATGCGGCGCTGGCCGCCAAGGCGGCTTACGAGCCGGCGCTGATGGCCAAGGGCTTTGGCCCCATCACCACGGAGATCGCCGAGGCAGGCCCCTTCTATTTCGCGGAGGCCTATCACCAGCAATATCTCGCCAAGAACCCGAACGGCTATTGCGGCCTGGGTGGCACCGGCGTCTCCTGCCCGGTCGGCACGGGTGTCGCGGCCTGAGGGCGCCGCGCCGGAACAGCCCTCAGCCCACCCTCACCCAGCCCCGCGCGCTGGATGATGCGATCGCCGCATCCACCACCTTCTGGATCTCATAGGCCTCGCGGAAGTCCGGCCCGGCCCTCTCCCCGCCGCCGATGGCGCGCAGGAACTCGCCCATCTCGATGGTCTTCAGATCATTGAAGCCCAGCTGGTGGCCGCCTGCCACGCAGAACTGGCCGTAGGGCGCATGCTGCGGGCCCGCCTCGATCCGCGCATAGCCAGCGGTCTTCGCGTCACCCCCCGCCTTGTAGAAGAGCAGCTCGTTCAGCCGCTCCTGGGTGAAGACGAGCGAGCCCTTCTCGCCGGTCAGTTCGAAGCCCAGCTGCATCTTGCGCCCCGTGGCGATCCAGTTGGCCTCAATCGTGCCGCCGCAGCCGCGCCCGAAATTGACGAGGATGCGCGCCACATCGTCAACCAGCACGTCCT
The DNA here is from genome assembly GCA_903930095.1 of uncultured Hyphomicrobiales bacterium. GTDB lineage: Bacteria > Pseudomonadota > Alphaproteobacteria > Rhizobiales > Aestuariivirgaceae > Aestuariivirga. The sequence goes on along the minus strand of CAIYXE010000513.1, from coordinate 1,348 downwards.
TGCGCTCCTTCGCACCGCGCCCCACCGGGCGGCTCTTCACCACGGTGCGCACATCGGCACTCACCTCCGTGATGGGCCCCAGCAGGAAGCGCGCCATGCCGATGATGTGAGAGCCCAGGTCGGCAATCACCCCCGGCCCGCCCACGGGATCGATGCGCCAGCTGTAGGGGCCGTCTGGATCATGCATGTAGTCTTCGGCATGGATGCCGCGAAAGCCGGTGATCTCGCCCAGCTCCCCCGCCGCCACCATGTCGCGCGCCAGCTTGAGCAGCGGGTTCTTGATATAGTTGAAGCCCACCTGCGTCACGACGCCGGCCTTCTCCGCCGCCTCCACCATCTGGGCCGACTCGGCAAGCGAGGGCGAGAGCGGCTTCTCGCAATGCACATGCTTGCCCGCGGCAATGGCCGCCAGCGCCATCTCCTTGTGCAGCGTGTTGGGCGTGGTGATCGAGACGACATCGATGCGCGGATCATTCACCAGTTGGCGCCAGCTGGCGGAGGACCGCGCAAAGCCATACTGGTGTGCGGCCCGGGCCGCGAGGCCCTCCTCCACATCCGCGATCATCTCAAGGCGCGGCGCCGGAATGTCCGGGAAGGCGGCAAGGGCTGCACGGTAGGCAAAGGCATGGGCCTTGCCCATGAAACCCGTACCGATGATGCCGATGCCCAGCTCTTTCGTCACGCCACGACCTCATAGCCCGCCGCCGTCATCACGCGCATCAGCTCCCTGTGGCCGATCTCCGCCATCTTCATGGGCGGCGCCTTCTTCGGGTCCTGCTCGGCCTCGACCACGAACCAGCCTTCATAACCATAAGAAGCGAGCTTCTTCACGATGGCCTCGAAATCGAGCGAGCCGTCGCCCGGAACCGTGAAGGCGCCCTTGATCACCGCGTCGAGGAAGCTTTCCTTCGTGCGGTCGAGCGTGCTGATCACCTCCATGCGCACATCCTTGGTGTGGACATGCCTGATGCGCGCATGATGCTTGTCGATGCAGCGCAGAACGTCTCCGCCCGCGAAGGCCATGTGGCCCGCATCGAACAGCAGCGAGATCGTGGAGGCCGCCATGAAGGCGTCCAGCTCCGGCTCGGTCTCGACAACCGCCGCCATATGGTGGTGGTAGACCAGCGGCATGCCCTGCGCTTCCACCCATGCCGCGAAGTCAGACACCTTCGCCCCATAGTCCTTCATCCCGGCATCCGAGAGCTTCGGCTTGGTGGCAAGCGGCTTCGACTGGTCACCCTGGATCGAGCGGCCCACCTCGCCATAGACGATGCAGGGTGCGTTCACCGCCTTGAACAGGTCGATCATCGGCTGAATGCGCTGCTTGTTGGCCTCGATCGCCTCGTTG
>CAIYXE010000512.1 GCA_903930095.1 uncultured Hyphomicrobiales bacterium | reverse complement strand
CGATGACCAAGAACGTCGCCTATGCGGTGATGCGCTACAGGATCCGCGTCAACGGCCTCAACATCGGCTGGATGGACACGCCGGGCGAAGACCGCATCATGAAGACCTATCACGACGCCGACCCCGACTGGCTGACGAAGGCCGAAGCCGCCCGCCCGGTTGGCCGCCTGCTGAAGCCCGCGGAAGTCGCCCGCGCCACCGCCTTCCTGTCGAGCGAGGAGTCCGGCCTGATGACCGGCTCCATCATCGACTTCGACCAGCAGGTGCTGGGGGCAGGCAACGCCATCGCCGAGCCGCCCGACGCGGTGTGGTGAAAAGCCGTTGCCGCCTGACGCAAAAACCGTTGCCGCCGTAGACACGGATTGCGCCAGACGTGCGCAACCGCAGACGCCGGTGAGATGGTTTGCAACAGCCAGCGGGGAGACATGCGGACGGCATGCCGGATGACGTTCCGGCGATGCTGTCCGATGCAAAAAGAGATGCCGCCGTTGACACGCGTGGCGCCAGACGCGCGCAACCGCAGACGCCGGTGAGATGGTTTGCAGCAAACCGCGCGGATGCATGCGGAACGCATGCCGGATGACGTTTCGGCGATGCCGCGCGGTGCAAGAACCGTTGCCGCCGTAGACATCGCGCGCGGCGCCTGAGGGCAACGGACGGCAACCGCGAAAACGTTTCAAAAGGCACCGGCAGCAACAGGAATATGTTCATCCTGCGGCCACTCCATGCCGGGACGATGGTCGCATGCTCGCCACGGCACGCGCCCGCATCCGGGCCGTGACTGGCCACGACCTGCGACGGCAGAATGCTTTGTCCACGGCAGACCGGCCGTTCCGCCAGCGGCCATGTGGCGCGCGGCACGAGGCCCCCTGGTCTCCTCCCGCGCCTTCAGCGGGAGAGGACGTTCCGCGTCATGCCGCGCGGCGAAGCGCGAAGCGGGTGCCGGCGTCGTGGATGGCGATGAAGCCCATGCGAGCCATGGCGGCCAGCGTGGCACGGACCTGCGGTTCCACCTTGCGGCCCTGGCGGAAGGTGAGCGCGACATCGAGCGCGGAGAGGGGTGAGGAGGCAGCGGCAAGGGCCGCCATGACGGCACCCGTCTGCTCCACGGCACCGGCGGGAAAGGCGGGGCGCTGCTTCGCGGCGGCGGGGGCGGCGGGCAGGCCGAGATCGGCTTCGATCTGCTGCTGGCGCTCCTGCGCGGAGCCGAAACGGGGGATCTGGTAATCCGGGCGGAGCCAGCGGACATGGCCTCGCGCCTCCTCCGCCGCGCGCTCCCTGTTCAGCGCGACGAGTCGGGCGAGCACTTCCTGCTCGGACAAATCCACCGGCCAGCCATAGGCCTGGGCCACGGCGGCGTCGATCTCGTCATGATAGTCCTTGAGGACGAGAACGAGGCCGTCATCGCGCACGCGCTCATCCTGACGCGTGAGCGGCGCGCCCTCCTTCAGCTTCTCCAGTACATTGTACATCTGGGTGAGGGTGATCTCCGGATGATCCGCCTGAACCTGCTTGCGATGAGCGTCAAGCTTTTCGCCAAGACCAGCGATGCGGGCACGGGTGAACTCGTCAGGCAAGGGGAAGGGGAAGGGATCGAAACAGCGAGACTTGGAATACCTTGGCGTGGGACCAAGAATTGCTCCTTGAGCAAGTGTCCACACCACATGGGTTCGAGACGACAATACCGCGAGAATTAACCCGTCCTGAGATGCGATACCGACGATCATGTTATCAGGCAATATTCCCGCTTCCAAAAATTGGAATACGCGATGTTTAGCAGTCTCAGCTGTAGCGATGTAGCGCATAAGACCAACGAGAGCTGGCCTTAGGACTGCGTTCCTTCTTCCGAACAGCCACCAGTTTTCTCGACGGTATTGTTCTCTATTGGCGTCCCTCTCAGGTTTCACGCTGAGCAGAAGGTGTTGATAAACTTCGGGATACCTGCTTCGGACAGTTTCAATGTCGATTCCATCTAAATCGATCACTAAGTGGTCACGTGAGCTGGCCATTAAGCCTCTTCCGTTTCGGTACGGAACAATGTGCTTTTCAAGGCCAATGCGGCGGCCAATTCCTAGGTACTCTGCTTCGCTTCGGGAGAGGATGAAACCTGCTCCATGCAGCGCCATGCCGCGCGAACATAGACCAGTGTTTGCACACAACGTATCTGCCGCAGAAAGGTTAGTGCCGATCGTTAGATCACCATTGATCCGACCTGAACTACTGCGCAGTTGGAGCTTTGGTTCGTCCGTTTCCAGTCCTTCTTCCGAAATCACTTCCTGCAATAGGCCTTCACGCGTACCTACTTCGGCTACTGTCAGGGCGATACGCACGGCAGCGGCCTGCTTTGTGGCCTTGGTCCAGGGATGATCTGGAATAGCGAGGATCAGAGAGACGGGCTGCTTTGCCGTCAGATGACGCTCAACAGTGCGGCGCTGGAAGACTTGTGAAATAGAGTTCGTGGTGATGAAACCAAACCGCTTGAGGCATGTTCCCTTTCGGGTTAACAGCTCCGCCGCGCGGTCCCACCAGTACATGACGAAGTCGGCGCTGTCGTTCATGTCCTTGTGAGCGGCCCACAGGGCTTGCGCATAATGATCGCCCAGCTTTGAGCGAATGTCCTTGCCGCCGATGAAGGGCGGGTTGCCGACGATGTAGTCCGCCTCCGGCCACTCCGGCCTGCGTGGGTTGATGTAGTGACCCTTTGCATCCACGCCGTCATGCGCCAGAACGGCATCCATGTGGCGGATGTTCTTGTAATCGCGCAGCACCGGCTCGCCCGGCAGGCTGCGGTTGTTACGGATGTGCCATTGCAGATAGCCGATCCACAGCACCAGCTCCGCGATGTGGCGGGCGCGGCCGTTGACCTCCAGCCCCAGAAACTGGTGCGGGTCCACCTCGTGGCGATCCAGCCCGGCAAGGGCCTGCTGGCCGCCGAGGTTGAGGAGGGCTTCGACCACGTCGCCCTCCATCCGCTTCATGAGTTCGAGCGTGACATAGAGGAAATTGCCGGTGCCGCAGGCGGGGTCGAGCACGTGGGTGTTGTAGAGCTTTTCGTGGAAGGCCTGCACGGCGGCGATGGCCTCCTTGCTGCGCGCCTCACCCATAAGGCGCTCGGCTGTGGCGAGGACCTGCTGCCACTCAAACCGCAAGGGTTCGATGACGGTGGCAACGACCAGGCGCTCCACATAGGCGCGCGGCGTGTAATGCGCGCCGAGGCGGGAGCGCTCATGCGGGTCTAGCGCCTGTTCGAGAAGCGTGCCGAAGATCGACGGGTCCACCTCGCGCCAGTCCTGACGGGCGGCTTCGCGCAGTTCGCCGATCTCTTCCTTCTCCAGCGGATAAGCGGGCGCATCACGGAAAAGCTGGCCGTTGAACATCTTCACGCGGTCCTGCACGGCGGAGGCGTAGTCGCCACGGTCCATTGCCTGCCACAGCATTTCAAGCTCGGGCGCGAAGATGTGGGGCTTGTCCCGCGCGCGGTCCAAGAGGCTGGTGAAAGTGTCCTTGGGCAGCAGCTCCACGTCCTCGGCGAACATGGTGAAGATGCAGCGCATGAGGAAGGCGGCCGCATGCTCGGCCGGAAGCTTGCGCTGCTCCATGCGCTTCGACACGGCGGCGAGACGCTCGGCAATTGCGCGGGTGGCCTTGACGGCGCGGCGGGTGGGATCGAGCGTGTGCGGATCATCCCAGATGGCGCGGAACATGGCCTGTACTTCTGGCTTCGCCAGATCATCGAGGTAGACGCGGAAGTTCTGGCGGTCCGGGAACTGGGTGTAGTTGCGGCCCTTGCCGGTGAAATCGGCATAAAGCTCGAAGCAGTGGCCGACATCGCAGACGATGATGAAGGGCGGCCAGTCATGCGCGGGCGGCAGGTGGCGGGCATAGTTCTCTGCCTGCTGGCGGGCGTTGTTCATCAGCACGTCCCAGGCGCGGGAGGATTTGCCGCGACGCTGGTCTTCCTCCTTCGGGAAAAGGTCATTCTGGTTTGGAAATTCGCTGCGCTCACGCCGGGCGCGGGACTGCTTGGATTCCAGCACGAAGGCGCCGCGCTTGTAGAGATCGATGAAGTTGCGGCCCTTGTCGCCCTTCACGTCAAACTCGAACTTGTAGTCACCATCCATCGGCTCCTCCAGCCCGAGGGCCTGGCAGAAGTGGATGAGGAACTTCTGCTATTGCGCGCGCTCGCCGCCGCCCGCATTGCGCCAGTGGTTGATGAATTTGCTGATCGCGTCCGCCGTCACGAGGTGACGTTACGATGCAGTGATTGCAACCAAAAGTTATATATCGATTTCAGGAAGCAGGAAGCTGGGCCCCGGCTTTTGCCGGGGTGACGGCGGGTGGGGGAGTGGTGG
>CAIYXE010000511.1 GCA_903930095.1 uncultured Hyphomicrobiales bacterium | reverse complement strand
GGCCTTCATCTACCTCGTGCTCGCCGCGCAGTTCGAAAGCTTCCGCGATCCGGTCATGATCATGGTCTCGGTGCCGCTGTCGATGACGGGCGCGCTGCTTGCCCTCTGGCTCACCGGCGGCACGCTCAACGTCTATTCGCAGATCGGCCTCGTCACGCTGATCGGCCTCATCACCAAGCACGGCATCCTGATCGTCGACTTCGCCAACAAGCTGCAGCAGGAAGGCGTGGAGCGCACCGCCGCGATCATCGAGGCGTCGCGGCTGCGGCTGAGGCCCATCCTGATGACCACGGCGGCCATGGTGCTGGGCGCTATTCCGCTGGCGATTGCCACGGGTGCCGGTGCGGAAAGCCGCCAGCAGATCGGCTGGGTGATCGTCGGCGGCATGAGCTTGGGCACACTGCTCACGCTGTTCGTGGTGCCCTGCGTCTATGCGGTGATGGGCTGGCGGCCACGAAAGATGCAAGGTGATGCGGTGATGACGCCGCAGGCAGCGGAGTAACCCGTCAGCCGCCATGCCAGCTTTCGCCGGGGTGACGGGCTATAGATCGCTGCCCTCATCCTCTCCCGGCTCTTCCTCTTCCGCCGGGATCGCATAGTTCCCGCCCAGCCAGCGGTTCAAGTCCACCTGGGCGCAGCGGGCGGAGCAGAAGGGATGGGTCTTCTGCTGGGAAGGCTTGTTGCAGATGGGGCATGGCCTCCGCGGACGGAGCCTGACGGGTTCGGTCATCTCAGACCTCGGATTGCGGCGCCGTCATCCAGCTGTGGAACACCGGGTATCCGGCGCCCTCGAGAAGATGCACCGTCTCGTAGAGCGGCATCCCCATCACGGCGGAATAGGAACCCGTCAGCATGCGGACGAATGCCTCGGCACGGCCCTGGATGGCGTAGCCGCCGGCCTTTCCCCGCCATTCGCCGGAGGCGATGTAGCTGTCGATATCCCCGCGCGAGAGGCGCTTGAAGCGCACCTTGGTCTCGACGCAGCGGCTGGAGACCTTGTTGCCAGGTGCGATCAGGTGGATGCTGGAATAGACCCAGTGCGACCGGCCCGAGAGCAGCGACAGGCAGTCGAGCGCCTCCTCCACCGTCTCGGCCTTGGGAAGCACGCGGCGGCCCAGCCCCACCACCGTATCCGCCGCCAGCACGAAGGCATTGGGCCCCTCGGCACGCACCAGCGGCATTTCCAGCGCGCGCTCCGCCTTGCCGCGCGCCAGCCTGATCGACAGCGCGCGCGGCGTCTCGCGCTTGTGCGGGATCTCGTCAATGTCGGAAGGGTTAAGGAGGTCGGGTGTCAGCCCGACGCGCTCGAGCAACTGCAGGCGGCGCGGCGAGGCGCTCGCCAGCACCAGCCTTGCCGGGGCATCCGCGCCCTTGGCTTTACTTAAAGCGATAATTGATGCGGCCCTTCGTAAGGTCATAGGGCGTCATCTCGACCATGACGCGGTCGCCCGCCAGCACGCGGATGCGGTTCTTGCGCATCTTGCCCGCAGTGTGTGCGATGATCTCATGATTGTTGTCGAGCTTCACGCGGAAGGTCGCGTTGGGCAGAAGTTCGGTTACGGTGCCTTCGAATTCGAGCAGTTCTTCCTTGGCCATGTGGCTCCTTGGGGAGGGGGTTCTCAAAAGTTGCGCGGAAAATGGACCTGTTGGGCTTTAAAATCAAGCCTGTGGCGTCAGATCATTCCGGCGTCCATCAGATAGAGCAGGATCGAGGCGCTGATGGCGGCCAGCCCGGTTCCGAGCGTGATGGCGCCGGACACCGCCGCCACCGCCTCCTCGTTCCGCTGCGAGAACAGAAAGGCGTTGGCCCCCGTCGGCATGGCGGCGAACAGCACTGCCACCTGCGCCCATAGCGGCGGAAGCGCCACCAGGTAGCGCACCATCAGGAAGACGAGCACCGGCATCAGCACCATCTTGAGCGCGATGAGCGAGAACATGCCGCTCCATGAGCCCTTCAGCGAATAGCCCGCGAGCGACACCCCGAGTGCAAAGAGCGCGGTTGGAACCGCCGCATCCGACAGCATGCCGAGCATGGTGGCGAAGATCGGGTGGATGCTGAGCCCCGTGACCCGCCACAGGGTTCCCGCCAGAAGGCCCAGCACGATGGCGTTGGTGGCGAGGTTGACGAAGAGGTCCTTCGCCGTGCGCCCGATCGAGACGCTTGCCTGTGTCTGGAACATGGCCCGGTGCAGCATGGCCGCAAACCACAGGATCGGCGCATGGACCGAAAGGATCATGCCCAGCGGAAGTGCCGCCTGCGGGCCGAAGTGGGACAGGGCGAGGGGTGTTCCAAGCAACGCCAGATTGCCGAATCCCGCAGCCATGGAGGCCGCCGCGCCGCCCGAGACGTCAAGCGAGGGTACCGCCCGCGAGACGAGTGCGGCCGCCACCCAGGTGAGCGCCAGTCCGCCGAAGAAGGCCATCCACAGCCCCCAGGGCGCGGCCTGCTGCGGCTCCATCGTGGCCACCGTCTTGAACAGCAGGGCCGGAATGGCGACGTTGAACACGAAAAGCGAGATGCCGCGCCCTGACGCGGCATCGAAGATCCTGGCGCGGGTGAAGACATAACCCAGCACAATCATGCCGAAGACCGGCAGGACGGTGTTGAGGATCGGTTCCACCTAGCGCCTCGGGCAATCGGCTGAGAGCGCCTGCATGGCGTCTTCTTCCGCTGAAGGAGCGGGAGGAGACGTCAGGGGGAAGGCGGGGATCAGAGCCAGGGCTGTGCCGTTGCCTGCTTCTTCTCGAAGCTGTCGATCGAGGTGGCCTTCTCCAGCGTCAGGCCGATGTCGTCGAGGCCGTTCAGCAGGCAATGCTTGCGGAAGGGGTCGATCTCGAAGGTGATGACGCCGCCGTCCGGCCCGCGGATTTCCTGGCGCGGCAGGTCGATCGTCAGCGTGGCGTTGGCGCCGCGCTCGGCATCGTCCATCAGCTTCTTCAGCTCCTCGGGCGAGACCTTGATCGGCAGGATGCCGTTCTTGAAGCAGTTGTTGTAGAAGATGTCCGCAAAGCTCGTCGAGATCACGCAGCGGATGCCGAAGTCGAGCAGTGCCCAGGGCGCGTGCTCGCGGGAGGAGCCGCAGCCGAAATTGTCGCCCGCCACCAGGACTTCCGCCTTGCGGTAGGCGGGCTTGTTCAGCACGAAGTCGCCGATCTCCTTGCCGTCCTGCGTATAGCGCATTTCGAAGAACAGCGACTTGCCCAGCCCCGTGCGCTTGATCGTCTTCAGGAACTGCTTCGGGATGATCATGTCGGTGTCGATGTTGACGATGTTCAGGGGGGCTGCGACACCGGTGAGCGTTTCAAACTTCTGCATCTCGTGATCCTCAGGCAGCTTGGGGAAGGTCGGTGCCGAGCGTTTCCGGCGCGCCGATCATCAGGTTGAGATTCTGCACGGCGGCGCCGGAGGCGCCCTTGCCGAGATTGTCGTAGACGGCCATCAGCAGCACATGGCCGCGGCCGTCGTTGGCAAAGACGTGGAGCCGCATGCGGTTGGTGCCGTTCAGCGCCTCGGGGTTCACATGCGGCGCGCGCTCGATGGCCTCGAAAGGGGCGACTTCGATGAAGGCCTCGCCGTCATAGGCCTCCGCCAGGCAGTCGCGGATGTTCTGGCCCTTGGTGCGCTTGGCCAGAAGCTCTGAGAATACCGGCACGCAGCCCATCATGCCCTGGGCGTAATTGCCGACCGCCGGCTGGAATACCGGCGCATGGGCGATCTCGGCATAGACCTGCATCTCGGGCAGGTGCTTGTGCGCGAAGGTGAGGCCATAGGGGTGGTAGGCAATAGCGGAGGAGCCCCTTTCCTCATAATCCTCGATCATCTTTTTGCCGCCGCCGGAATAGCCGGAGACGGCATTGTAGGTGACGGGATAGTCGGAGGACATGATGCCGGCATTGATCAGTGGACGGACGAGCGCGATCAGCCCCTGCGGGTAGCAGCCGGGATTGGCCACGCGCGCGGCAGCGGCGACCTTCGCCCGGTTGAGCCGGGAGATCTCCGGCATGCCGTAGGCCCAGCCCTCCGCGGTGCGGTAGGCTGTCGAGGCGTCGATGACGCGGGTCGTCGAGCCCTCGCCGATCATCGCCACGGCTTCTTTTGCGGCCTCGTCGGGCAGGCAGAGGATCGCCACGTCGACGCTGTTCAGCAGCTCGCGCCGCGCCTCCGGGTCCTTGCGGCGTCCGGGGTCGATCGAGACGATCGTCACGTCGGTCCGGTGCTCGAGCCGCTCGCGGATCTGGAGGCCGGTGGTTCCCGCCTCGCCATCAATGAAGATGCTGGTCATGACGCGCCCATATAGAGGGGAAGCCCGGGTGCTGCAACAATCGCCGAGGCTTCGCCCTGTCAGGCGCGGGGAAGATATGTCAGCAGCAGGTAGAGGAACAGCCCTGCCGCCAGCAGCGGGCCGAGGATGCGGGCGATGCGCTTGCCCAGCACCTCCATGGGGTCGTCGTCGTCATTGGCTGCGCTCGGGGTGCCGTGGAACAGCTTCTCGCGTTCGGCCTCGATGCGTTCGAGATCGCGGCGCGCCTTCTGTTCCTCCGGGGTCACGGCGTGCGGTCCTCGATCGCGTACATGTCGTCGTCGGAGAGGCCGAAATGGTGGCCGATCTCATGCACCAGCACATGGGTGACGATGGCGCCGAGCGTCTCCTCGTGCTCAGCCCAGTAGTCGAGTATGGCGCGGCGATAAAGGAAGACCATGTTCGGCATGCGGCCGGTCTCGGCTGTCGCGCCATCCTGCGCGAGGCCCACGCCCTGGAACAGCCCGAGGAGGTCGAAGGGGCCCGCCTTCATGTCCTTCTGGACGTCGTCGGCGGGAAAATCGGCGACGGTGATGACGACCTCGCCGCACAGCGTGCGGAAATCCTCCGGCAGGCCCGCAAAAGCTTGCGTGGCAAGTTCCTCGATGTCGCTCAATGCCGGGGCGGACAGGCCGGCCAGCCGGTGTTCCGCCATGGGCCTGCTGCTATTCGCAGAACATCACGCAGGCGCCGGGACCGCCCGTCATCGCCTGCACGGTGGTGATACCCGCCATGGCGCCCGTCACAACCGTCAAGAACACAAGACCGATGAAGATGCGGCGCAGAAACTTCGCGTCCGCCTGAACAGATGAACCCACCTTAACCCCCACCATATGACGCCATCCCCGACGTCGGAATCATTCTTGCGCCACGCCGGTGACATAAGCCTTAACGAAAGGTTCAGCAATCGTTAATGACCTAGATCACACAGTCAGAAACATCTCTCCGGTGCTCCGGAAACTCCCGAACGCCCGCGTTTTAGCGCATACCGCATGAGCAATTGTGCAGGTCGCGACTTTCCGGGCATTTTTGCGGCGCTCCTGGTTAATGGCTGCAATCGAAGGTTCGCAAGTGAGCCGGAATCGTATCGTCTCTTCCTCTCCCCGCCTGTGTGGGGAGAGGAATGATTCGTTTACGCCCCCATCTTCCGAACGTCGACGAAGCGCCCGGCGAGCGCTGCCGCTGCCGCCATCTCAGGCGAGAGCAGGTGCGTGCGGCCCTTGTAGCCCTGGCGGCCTTCGAAGTTGCGGTTGGAGGTGGACGCACAGCGCTGACCGGGCTTCAGCTGGTCCGGATTCATGCCGAGGCACATGGAG
>CAIYXE010000510.1 GCA_903930095.1 uncultured Hyphomicrobiales bacterium | reverse complement strand
GGTCTCGACGCTGTCCGGCAACCAGTCGATCGTGCTGACGCTTGAGGATGTCTGGCCGCTTGCTCAGCAACTCACAGGCCACGCCATCGACACACTCGATCCGCGCTTCACGGGAGGGGCCGGGGTGGCAGCGTGAGCATGGCTGGCCATTCGGAAGCGCGCGTGAGGCTCACCATCATCGGCGGCTATCTGGGCTCCGGCAAGACCACATGGCTGCGCCACCAGCTCCATGCTGGTCGCTTCAAGGATGCCTTCGTCATCGTCAACGAGGCGGCGGAGACGCCGGTGGACGATGCGTTGCTCGGGCAATCCGCGAAGCTCGCCGTGCTTGCTGGCGGCTGCGTGTGCTGTACGGCAAAAGCCGAACTCGTGGCACTGCTGCGCGGCCTCTGCGACGCGCGCAGCCGGACTGTGTCGACGGGCGAGAGGCTGCAGCAGATCGTTCTCGAAACCAGCGGGCTTGCCGACCCCGCCCCCATCGTGGAGGCGATCCGCTGTGATCCGGTTCTTGTTCATCACATCTTGGTGGACGAGATTATCGTGGCGGTTGACGCGCTCCATGCGCCGGACCAGCTCAGGAGCGAGCCACTCGGCCGCCGGCAGATCGAGATCGCCGGCAAGCTCGTCGTGACGAAGGTGGATGTGGCGGAAACCGGGCCTCTCAGGCGTCTGCTTGCCACGCTCCACCGCCTCAACCCCGGCGCCGTGCTTTCATCTGCGGCCAGCGGAACGGAAGTTTCCTTGCCGGAATCCTCAGACGTGGCGCCGGAAGAGCTCCCCGATCTCGCGGGGCGTGTCGTTGCACCGATCTTTCCCACGCGGCTTCACCTGGGTGGTGAGGTTGACTGGACGGCCTTCACGGTGTGGCTGTCCGCACTTCTACATGCGCGTGGCGACGATGTGGTGCGGGTGAAGGGCGTGGTGCGCACACCAGCGGGCCTGCTGCTGCTGCAGACCGTGCGCAAGGTGGTGCAGTCGCCCGAAATACTTCCCGAGCAGGCGGATGGGTCTGGCCGCGAGGATGATGTCATTGTCGTAATCGGCCGCGGTTACAACCCTGAGAATCTGCGGCGATCGCTCCTTCATTTCGCGCGGGCGGGCAGGGAGTGAGCCAGACGGGAGCCATCATGTAGCGGCAGAGCCATGGCGGTTCTGCTCAGCTGACAGCAGTGGTCCGGCACCTTGTGTTTGAGTAAGTTGTGGCGTCTTGACTTACTGACGCCCAGGGAGCAGGTCTTCCGCAATGCTTGGCAAGAAGGCGCTGATAACCGGTATCACCGGACAGGATGGATCCTACCTTGCAGAGTTCCTGCTTGAGAAGGGCTACGAGGTGCATGGCATCAAGCGCCGTGCTTCATCGTTCAATACCGCACGCATCGATCACATTTACGAGGATCCGCACCGCGAAGAGGTTCGCCTTCGCCTGCACTATGGTGACCTCACCGATAGTCTGGGCCTCACCCGCATCATGGCAGAGGTTCAGCCGGATGAAATCTATAACCTTGGCGCTCAGTCACATGTGGCTGTAAGCTTTGATGCCCCCGAGTACACGGCCGACGTCAATGGTCTCGGAACGCTTCGTCTCCTCGAAGCCATCCGGTTCCTCGGCATGGAAAGGAAGACCCGGTTCTACCAGGCCTCGACATCTGAACTCTACGGACTGGTGCGGACGGCACCGCAGCGCGAGACGACACCATTTTATCCGCGCAGCCCCTATGCCGTGTCCAAGCTCTTTTCCTACTGGATCACGGTCAATTATCGCGAGGCTTATGGTTTCTACGCATGCAACGGCATTCTCTTCAATCATGAGAGCCCGCGCAGGGGCGAGACATTCGTGACCAGGAAGATCACGCGCGGGCTGGCGAACATCGCTCTGGGACTCGATCAATGCATTTATCTCGGCAACATCGATGCGCTGAGAGACTGGGGTCATGCGCGCGACTATGTTGCCATGCAATGGCTTATGCTGCAGCAGGAGGCGCCCGAGGACTTTGTGATCGCGACCGGGCGCCAGCATTCAGTCCGCGAGTTCCTCACCTGGGCCGCGGCGGAGCTTGGCATCGTGTTGGGCTTCAAGAACTCCGGTGTCGATGAGGTGGGGTTCGTCGTGGATGTGTCAGGTGAGGATGCGCCTTGTGTAAAGCCCGGTCAGGTCATTGTTCGCATTGATCCGCGCTACTTCCGTCCCTCCGAAGTTGAGGCGCTGGTGGGCGATGCATCGATGGCGAGGGAAAGGCTTGGCAGGAGGCCGGAAACCACGGTGGAGATGATGTGCGCGGAGATGGTGCGGGAGGACCTCTCCGCCGCCCGGCGCCACAGGTTGCTCCAGAGCCATGGTCTGGGAATGCCTATGCCGCGGGGGACGTGACCGCCATGACCCGCTACTATCTGGCCGGCCACAAAGGCATGGTTGGAGCGGCCATGATGAGACGCCTGAGGGATCGCGGCGCGGATGTGATCACGCGAGATCGAGGCGAACTCGATCTCTGCGATCAGGCCGCGACCCGCGCCTTCATGCAGGACGAGAGGCCGGATGTGGTGATCCTCGCTGCAGCGAAAGTCGGTGGCATCCTGGCCAACGCTGATCACCCTGCCAACTTCATCTACGACAACCTGATCATCGAAACGAACGTCATTCACGAGGCTTGGCGGTCGGGCGTGCAGCGTCTCCTGTTTCTCGGGTCGTCCTGCATTTACCCCCGCCTGGCGCCGCAACCCATTACCGAAGAGGCGCTGCTTGCCGGGCCGCTGGAGCCGACGAACGAGCCCTACGCCATCGCAAAGATCGCCGGACTCAAGCTTTGTGAGGCCTACAACCGGCAGCATGGAACCGACTACCGTTGCGTTATGCCGACCAACCTCTACGGGCCGGGAGACAATTTTCATCCGAATGAGTCTCATGTCCTGCCCGCGCTGCTTCGGCGCTTCCACGACGCTACCCGCAGTGACAGCCCCGAAGTGACCGTCTGGGGCTCCGGCACGCCGCGGCGGGAATTCCTGCACGTCGACGACATGGCGGAGGCGAGCCTCTTCGTTCTGGACGCCGATCGTGCGCATTATGAGACTCATACAGGGCCTGGGATCAATCACCTCAACGTCGGCGTTGGATCTGACATCAGCATCGCAGAACTTGCCGGTTTTCTGGCGGAGGTGACCGGCTTCAGAGGGAGAATCCTGTTTGATACGACAAAGCCGGACGGCACTCCGCGCAAGCTGCTCGATGTATCGCGGCTGACATCCATGGGTTGGCAGGCAGGGACCGACCTTCAGACCGGCATTGCAGGCACATATGAATGGTTCTGCCGCAACGAACCTCATCTCAGAAGTTAGGCGATCCTGAGATTGGATGAGCCCGCAGAGTGTTCGTCTGTTTTCAGCGGCAGCCCTTCTGGCTCAGTGAAGCGGGATAACTTTTCGCGCCAATGGTCTGATCCGATTTCTGCACGTACTAAAGCCTAAACCAGATACATGAGAGACACCAAAGGTTGTGAATTGACGTTGCAGAAAGCACAAATCCTCTCGGTGGCCACCGCCGTGCCGCCCTTCGTCATCGAACAGCGCGATGCGGCGGTCTTCCTGAATGAGACATTCGCGGGGCGCTTTCCGGATTTCGACAGGATCGCCGGCGTTTTCATGACGGCTGGCATCGAGCGGCGCCGGTCGGTGAAGCCCATCGAGTGGTTTCTGCAGCCACTCGGTTGGCCGGAACGGACGGCGGCTTACCTTGAGGGTGCCTCGGCTCTATTCGTCGCGGCGGCGCGGCGTGCGCTTGACGGGGCAGGCCTGTCCGCCGCCTCTGTCGATACTGTGGTCACAGTATCCTCCACCGGGATTGCGACACCAGGTCTCGAGGCCCTGGTTGCAGCCGAGCTCGGCTTCGGGCCGGGCATCGAGCGGGTTCCCGTCTTTGGCCTTGGCTGTGCTGGCGGTGTTTCCGGATTGTCGATCGCTGCACGGCTTGCGCAGTCGCGGCCGGGATCGGTCGTACTGCTGGTCGCGGTTGAAACCTGCACGCTGTCCTTCAGGGCCGACAAGCTCACCAAGGCGAACATCGTGGCGTCGGCCCTGTTCGGAGACGGTGCGGCAGCCTGCGTTCTGAGAGCGGGTGCAGGGCAGGGGCTTGAGGTTGAATCCGCCGATCAGCACACTTGGCCAGGGACCCTCGACATCATGGGGTGGTCGGTTGACGATGAAGGACTTGGCGTCATCTTCGACCGCTCCATTCCTGTCTTTGCCGGAGAGCATTTCGGTCCGGCGGTTCATGGCATGCTTGCGCGGTCGGGCCTCTCGCTGGAGCAGGTTGGGCGCTTTGTATGCCATCCGGGCGGTGCCAAGGTGGTGAGCGCGCTCGAGCGGGCGCTCGCGATACCCCCGGGCCTTCTTGCCGATGAACGCGCGGTGCTGGCGGAGTTCGGCAACATGTCGGCTCCCACGGTCTTCTTCGTGCTGGAGCGTGCCTTGCAGACGGGTCTGCCGCGCCGCACGCTTCTCACCGCCATGGGGCCGGGCTTCAGCGCCAGCATAGCGACACTGCTGGCCCCCGCATGATGCTGGCGATCCTACTTCTCGGTTTCGTCACGGCAGAACGCCTCGCAGAATTGTGGTGGGCGCGAAGCAATACCCGCAGGTTGTTGGCCCAGGGTGCCATCGAGCACGCACCTGGTCATTACCCGCTGATCGTTCTTCTGCATGCTGCATGGCTGGCCGGATTGTGGCTGCTCGGCTGGGCCGGACCAGTGTCGATCGGTTGGTTACTCGTCTTCGTCGGACTTCAGGCGGCGAGGATGTGGGTGCTGTTGACGCTCGGACGGCGCTGGACGACACGCATTATCGTCGTGCCGGGTGAATCGCTGATCAGGACGGGGCCATATCGGTTCGTGAAGCATCCCAACTATCTGGTCGTCGCTGGCGAGATCGCCGTTTTGCCGCTCTGCTTCGGCCTCACCTGGTATGCGATCGCCTTTTCACTCGCAAACGCTGCCATAATCTTCATCCGCATCCGGGCTGAAGCCGCCGCCTTGACGTCCGTAGCCGAAGGTCACAGCCGCTAGTCGGCAGCCGCGCCGTCCCCTAGAACTTCACACCCGTGGTGACTGTGGCAGAGCCGCCAGCGCTTCTGCTTGTTCCACCAGCATTGACCGCGGTTGAGGTGGACGCACACCCCGTCAGCGCCAAAAGCAGCAGGGCGCAAAGCGCAGCGAGTTTCGGATCAGCTTTCATGTTGCCAAGCATAGGCACGCAGCTGAGGAAAGTCCACAGAGCACCGAAAGGGTACGGCGGGCTTTTCGGGTGCACTTCGGGCGTTATGAGGATGCGCGCTAACGTCGCCCCACGGTCGGGTCGATCTATGCGGAACTCACAGAACGCACGCTCCAGCGTCCTCCAAGAACGGAGGCTGCCGTGAGCACTCCATAAACAACCGCAGCAATCGCAACGATCTGGTATAGCGTCGAAAGGCTCGCGCCAAACCAGTTGACAACCGACCAACCCACGAAGCCCGCAATGACCATCCGCACCGTTCCTGCCAGCACCGGGAGCAGCACGCGCTTGGCGCCCTGGCTGGCGAAACAAAATGCCAAGCCGAGTCCGACAGCTCCGTACACTGGCGCGACCAGCCGCAGATAGAGTGTTCCCATCTCGATGACCTGCGCATCGTCACTGAACAAACCAATCCATGTCGGGGGGAAGAAGAAGGCGAGGAGCCCGATGAACTCAGTCATCCCGAAGGCATCCGTCTTCACGGTTCGCGCAGACATCAACGAAGCAACGCAACCCCCGGAGGTTTCGAAGCAGGTTCTTGCAGCCATGCAACCGTTGATCGCATCGCCTCCAGCCGGCTACCGCATCGAAATGGGCGGATCGATCGAAGAGGCGGAAAAGGCCAATCCTGCTCTAGCAAAGATCTTCCCCGCCATGATCGCCGCCACGCTGATCATCATCATGCTGCAGGTTCGATCATTCTCGATGCCAGCCATGGTCATGCTGACGGCGCTGCTCGGCCTGGTCGGCACTGCTCCAACACTCCTGCTGTTCAACCAGCCATTCGGTTTTAACGCGATCCTTGGCTTGGTTGGCCTGACCGGCATACTCATGCGCAACCCCCTCATCCTGACCGAGCAGATCAAGGAGAATCGCGCAGCAGGACTTGATGACGACGACGCTGTCATCGAAGCAACGGGGCAGCGCACAAGGCCAGTGATCCTGACCGGGCTCGCCGCAGTGCTTGCCATCATTCCGCCGACACACTCCGTGTTCTGGGGGTCAATGGCCTACACGCTGATCGGTGGAACCGCCGTCGGCACGGTGCTGATCCTGTTTTTTCTCCCTGCGCTGTACGCCGCCTGGTTCAGGATAAAGCCAAAGACCAGCTCGGATAACACGACCCATGCACAACACCTACCAATCGAGGCCAACGGCCATCGCGAACCTGTAGTGACCTGATAGGATCAGGATCCACATGCAAGGTATCGGATCAGTCTGGTGGTTGATCGTTACCTCCAGAGAATGAGGCGTCGCTCGTGTTGATGGCAGGCGAGTAGTGAGTGGCATCATCGATGTGATCAGGGATGGCCTCCAGAGGAAAGGCGCCCCCAAAGGCTACGGGCCGCCAAAGAGGCTCTACAACTGTT
>CAIYXE010000509.1 GCA_903930095.1 uncultured Hyphomicrobiales bacterium | reverse complement strand
TCCGGTGAGAGGAACTCGGCCTTGTCCCCGGAGCCGAGGCCTGCTCCTGATACCAGCCGCATCGCTTCTGTGAATGGCAGCCCTCCCTCGCCAGCGCGCCGCTCGACAGTCTCGAACAGATCAAGGGTCCGGGCCAGCCGGTCCCGATCGATTTCGACCCACTTGCCGCGCACCAGTGCAAGCCCGTTGGTCTGGGCCAACAGTTGCTTCACCTCGGCGGCGGACAGCTTCTCGCCGTCGAGTGACACCGCAAAATCGAAGTCCAGCATCGCATCGAGGCCCATGAGAGAGGGCGCCCGCGTTCCCACCGATGCCTGCACCTGAGGCCGGGCAGGCCGTCCCATCCGCCAGGCGGCCGGCATGCGCAAGATGATGCCTGCACGCTCGAGGACTGGCACGTCACGCAGGAGCCGCTGTGCTTCTGCCGGCGTCCAGCGCAGCGGATGATAGATCTCGCCGGAATCGACCATGGACTTCAACCAGCCGCACTCCCCGGCGGCTTTCTGAACCGGAAGCAGCAGGGACAGGAGTCTCTCCCTGTTATCGGCGTCGGCATATTCCTGCAGCGCCCGGCCCAGGGGCACATGCTGCGCCTGCTTTCCATCAGACAGGCGGGATGTATAGGTGGCCAGGAAGGCGAATGGGGCCTCCTCATCCTTTCGGTTCTCGGCGAGGTTGAAGTGTACACGCCCGACGATGCTCCATGCTGGACACCGTTGCCTCAGGAAATCAGCAAGCGTCTGACCGCTTTCGGTCAACTCCGCCGTAAGTGCTGCACCCATGCTCACCCAGATGTCAGCCAAAACGCCAGAAGTGAGGTATTCGCCACCGAACATCGGAGGTGCGCTGTCGGCTATTGCTTCGAGCTCCGCCTTGCCGGGAACAGGCAGTTCGATGAGCGCCGGGCCAGAAGTATCGCCGCGCTCGGGACGTGCGCAGAGCGCCGTCATGAACTGCGATCCGAAGTCACGCCAGAATGCCAGGTCGAAGGGAAGAGCGGCAGCTGTCGCATCGAGGGCGAGAGCGAGGAGACCATGACCATGGCCGCGAATAAATGCACGCTCGATTTTCCCGGCAACGGGCGAGGTCAATGCCAGTGTCTCTATGAGTCGCACTTGGCCGTGGGGTGTGAGCTGAACGGATAGCCCATCCAAACGAACGGATGAAACGGGACCGGTTGGGGCATCGGTAGTTGGCATTGCCAAAAGGTAGAATGCGCGTTGGTTTGTGTCTAGCGGCGCATGTTGACCGGGGTGCCTATTGTAGTCTGCCGCCGGTGGGACGTTTGGGCCTGCGTCAGTTCAGCCAATGTTCGCTTTCTGTCGTTCCCAATCCAGCGGAAACGGCTGCATCGCCCTCGCCATCGTCACTCCCGTCGGCAGCGTCGCACCCGCTCTTTGCGATGAACAGCGGATGAATGTTGCATTCTGATCCCGTTCAAGAGACATTCTTTAGCCTCACGGCCAACGAGATTACAAAGAGCTCGTTGAACCGAAGTCAACTAAGGGGACCTCACATGCTTAGCGCTAAGCTTTTGCTTACCTTCGCCGCTGCGACCATGATCCTTGCTATAGCTCCGGCTGACGCCTCGCCTCGCAGTT
>CAIYXE010000508.1 GCA_903930095.1 uncultured Hyphomicrobiales bacterium | reverse complement strand
TGACCATGACCAAGGACGCAAGCCCCGGCCGCCATGACACCTTAATCGCGCCGTGTGACAACGAACGCTACGGGCTGCTGGGCTGCACCCACTACCATGACAATTGCCGGGACAACATGCATGCGGGGCTGGCGGAGCTTGGGATGTTCATGCCCTACACGCCGGATTCGCTGAACCTGTTCATGAACATTCCGTGGAATCCGGACGGGAGCCTCGAATGGGGCAACTGCCTGTGCAAGCCAGGGGATTACGTGGTGTTCCGCGCCGAGATGGACGCCATCATCGTGTTCTCCGCCTGCCCGCAGGACATGCTGCCGATCAACAACGGCATCACCACGGAAGCGCATTTCGAGGTGCTGGACCAGTAGGCACGGGACTCGCGGAGCGAGACCCTCATCCGCCCTTCGGGCACCTTCTCCCATTGCTGCGCAACGGGAGAAGGGAAAGCTGCAATATCATCATCTCCTTCTCCCGTCGCGACGCGATGGGAGAAGGTGGCCGACAGGCCGGATGAGGGCTCTTTCAACGCGGCAGGACGTTTGAGCCTTCTCACATCACGTGAAGCAACGGGTATATGATGGGCTGTCGCGTTCACCGCGGCCGTGGGACTGCTTCCCCTTGCCTTCCTCAACTCCGTTGGGTCCCCTTCCCCTAGCCCGTCCACTTTTCCCGCATGGTGACGAGTTCTTCCGCTGCGGTTGGATGTACGGCAAGCGCTGCGTCGAAGTCTGATTTCTTCGCGCCAAGACGCACGGCGATGCCAAGCAGTTGCGCCATTTCGCCAGCATCGGGTCCGCAAATGTGGCAGCCGAGCACGCGGTCCGTTTCGCCATCGACCACGAGCTTCATCAGCATGCGCTCATCACGGCCCGAGAGCGTGTGCTTCATCGGGCGGAAGCTGGTCTTGTAGATGTCGACCGCGCGGAATCCCTGCCGTGCCTGTTCCTCGGTGAGGCCCACCGTGCCGATCTCCGGCTGGGAGAAGACAGCCGTCGGCACCAGCGAATGATCGACCTTGACGTCCTTTCCGCCAAACATGGTATCGGCGAAGGCGTGGCCCTCCCGGATGGCGACGGGGGTGAGGTTGACGCGGTTGGTGACATCGCCCACGGCATAGATCGAAGGTACGGAGCTTTGCGAATAGGCATCGACCTTGATGGCCATGTGGGCCGTCATGTCCACGCCGAGGCTGTCAAGCCCAAGGCCCGTCACGTTGGGAATGCGGCCGGTGGCGAACATGATGTGGTTTGCACCGAAGCCCGTGCCGTCATTCAGGGTGACGCGCACGCCGGTGCCTGAACCCTCGATCCGCGCGATATCCGCACGGGTGCGGATCTCGATGCCCTTCTTCTTCATTTCGGCGGCAAGATGGTTGCGGATGTCGTCATCGAAGCCGCGCAGGATCTGCTCGCCGCGGCAGACGAGGATGGTTTCAACACCCAGGCCCGAGAAGATGCCCGCGAATTCGACCGCGATGTAGCCGCCGCCAACGATGACGATACGCGTTGGCAGTTTTTCGAGGTGGAAAGCCTCATTCGAGGTGATGGCCAACTCATGGCCGGGAAGGTGGCGCGGCACGAAGGGTGTGGCCCCCGTGGCAACAAGGATGCAGCGCGCGGTGATTTTCCGCCCGGAGGCGAGGGACACGGTGTTCGGCCCCGAAAGCACGGCGCGTTCCTCGATCAGTTCCGCACCCGCCGCCGTGAGATTGCGGATATAGGCCTTGTTGAGGCGGTCGATCTCCTTGTCCTTATTGGCGACAAGGGTTGGCCAGTCGAAGGAGATCTTCTCCGACGTCCAGCCGAAGCCCACGGCATCCTCGAATTCCTCGGCGAATTTAGAGGCGTAGACAAAGAGCTTTTTCGGCACGCAGCCGCGGATGACGCAGGTGCCGCCGACGCGGAATTCCTCCGCTATGGCCACCTTCGCGCCATGGCGCGCGGCGATGCGGGCGGCGCGCACGCCGCCCGAGCCTGCACCGATGACGAAGAGATCGTAGTCAAAGCCGGTCATGAAGGCCTGTGCGCCGCCTTCTTGAACGTCTCCACGCCCTTGTCCGTGCCCATCAGGACGATGCTGCAGATATCGATGAAGAGACCGTCCTCGACCACGCCCGGAACATTGTTGAGATAGATCGACAGGCGGTTGGGATCCGGTATGGCGCCCAGCGACACGTCGATGATGGTGTTGCCATTGTCGGTGCGGAAGGGCTTGCCGTCCTTGACGCGCAGCACGAGCTTGCCCGTGAGGTTGAGCAGGCGCAGCGCGCGCTCGATCTTCCAGGCGGTGGCCTTGACGCCGAAGGGAACGACTTCAACCGGCAGCGGGAACTTGCCCAGCGTCTCGACCTGCTTCGACTGGTCGGCAATCACGATCATGTAGCGTGACGAGCTGGCCACGATCTTTTCCGCCAGCAGCGCACCGCCACCGCCCTTGATGAGCTGGAAATTGCCGTCGAACTCGTCGGCGCCATCGACGGTGACGTCAAGCAGCGGGTGCTTTTCCAGCGTCGTCATCCTGAGGCCCAGGGACGATGCGAGCTGGTTGGTCTGCCCGGAGGTCGGCACGCATTCGATATCGAGGTTTTCCAGCCTGACCTTGGCGGCAAGCGCCCTGATGAAGTGGTTGGCGGTGGAGCCGGTGCCCAGCCCCACCTTCATGCCCGGCCTGATATACTCAAGTGCAGCCTGCGCCGCGGCCTTCTTCTGTTCGTCTGCGGTCACTTGTTGAGCCCACCCATCAGCATGTACTTGATCTCCAGATATTCCTCGACGCCATGGTGCGAGCCTTCGCGGCCGAGCCCTGATTCCTTCATGCCGCCGAAGGGCGCTTCGGCTGTCGAGATGATGCCCTCGTTGATGCCGACCATGCCGTATTCGAGGCCTTCCGCCACGCGCCAGACGCGGCCGATGTCACGCGAGTAGAAATAGCAGGCAAGGCCGAATTCCGTGTTGTTGGCCATGGCGATCGCCTCCTCCTCCGTCTTGAAACGGAAGAGTGGGGCAACGGGGCCGAAGGTTTCCTCACGGGCGACGGCCATGTCTGCGGTCACATCGCGGATCAGGGTCGGCTCGAAGAAGTTGCCGCCCAGCGACTTGCCGCCGATCAGCAGCTTCGCACCCTTCTTGAGGGCATCGTCGATGTGCTCCTGCACCTTGGCGATGGCTGCCTTGTTGATGAGCGGACCGGTGGTGATGCCCTGCTCCGTGCCGTCGCCCACCTTCAGCTTCTTCACGGCCTCGGCGAGCTTCTCGGCAAACGCGTCATAGACGCCGTCCTGCACCAGGATGCGGTTGGCGCAGACGCAGGTCTGGCCGGCGTTCCTGTACTTCGACAGCATGGCGCCCTGGACAGCGGCATCGAGGTCCGCGTCATCGAACACGATGAAGGGCGCATTGCCGCCGAGTTCCAGGCCAACCTTCTTGATGGTGGGCGCACACTGGGCCATCAGCACGCGGCCGACTTCGGTGGAGCCCGTAAAGGTCAGCGCACGAACGACGGGGTTCGATGTCATCTCGGCGCCAATCTCACGCGAGACGCCGGTGAGGATCGAGAACACGCCAGCGGGGATACCGGCGCGCTCGGCCAGTTCGCAGAGTGCGAGCGCGGAGAGCGGTGTCTCGTTGGCGGGCTTGCACACGAAAGCGCAGCCGGCGGCCAGTGCCGGGCCCGCCTTGCGGGTGATCATGGCGTTGGGGAAGTTCCACGGCGTGATGGCGGCAACCACACCCACCGGCTGCTTGATGACCAGCATGCGGGCGGCGGGCCAGGGAGACGGGATCGTCTCACCATAGATGCGCTTTCCCTCTTCCGCGAAGAACTCGATGAAGGACGCGCCATAGGCAACCTCGCCGCGCGCTTCGGCCAGGGGCTTGCCCTGCTCGGCGGTCATGATCTGGGCCAGGTCTTCCTGGTTGTCCATCATGAGATTGAACCATTTGCGCAGGATTGCAGCGCGCTCCTTCGCCGTCTTCTTCGCCCAGTCCTTCTGGGCGCGGCTCGCGGCATCGATGGCCTGGCGGGTTTCAGCCGCGCCGAGCTTCGGCACGGTGCCGATCACGCTTTCGTCCACCGGGTTGGTCACATCGATGGTGGCGGCGCCGCCGATCCACTTGCCGTCAATGTAACATTTGTCCTTGAGCAGCGACTTGTCCTTCAGTATGTCGCGCAGCGCCTGGGTCTTCCGGATATCCATCTTGAGATCTCCTGTCATTCGGGTGGCGGGCTCTTAGCATGAGGCCCGCCCATTCACCAACACGCCAGTTTCGTGGAGTTTCCATGCCAGATCGTGCCGTGATTTTCGACCTCGACGGGACCCTCGTCGATACCGCCCCCGATCTCATGCGCGCCACCAACCACGTGCTGGAGGGGCTGGGCCGCAGGGCGATCTCCATGGACGAGGTGCGCGTCTTCGTCGGCCATGGCGCCAGGGCGCTCCTCACCCGCGGCCTCACCGCAACAGGAGGGCTGCCGGAGAATTATGACGTCGAGCCCGATTACCAGCGCTTCGTGGAGTTCTATTCCGGCAACATCGCGGATGGCAGCGAGCCATTTCCGGGTGTGGTCAGGCTTCTGGAGCGGCTCAGGAGCGAGGGCTTCGGCCTCGGCGTGTGCACCAACAAGCTCGAGGGACTGTCAGTGCAACTGCTCGACGCCCTGGACCTGTCACGCCATTTCGGTTCCGTTGTGGGCCCGGACACGCTGGGGGTCGCCAAGCCCGACCCGCGCCCCTTCCGGGAGGCGGTCGCACGCCTCGGCCTGGTGGCGCCGCGCGCAATCATGATCGGCGACAGCGAGACAGACGTGCTGACGGCTCGAAACGCCGGCGTGCCGGTGATCGGGGTTCCCTTCGGCTACACGCCGCGGCCTGTGTCCGAATTCGGACCCGACAGGATGATTTCGCATTTCGACGAGGCCTATGAGGCGATTCAGGATCTCTTCGCGCTCGCCTGAATGCCGCGGAAGAAACCGGTGACGGCCTCGAGCACCGGCGCGCGCCAGCGCAGCGGCCTTGCGATGGCGGTCAGCACATCGGCATGGCCCAGCCCTTCCAGGATCATCAGCCGCGCCTCGGCGCCCTCTGCTCTGAGCCGCTCCGCCAACCGTTCGGAATTGCGCGGATAGACGGTAAGATCGGCATCGCCCGTGATCAGCAGGAAGGGCGGCGCTGAGGCCGTTGCAGCGCTGACCGGCTGGGTTTCCTCCAGATCCGGCCATTGGCCGAATGCCGCCCGGGTTGATGGCCCGTCGAGCGGCAGGAAGTCGAAGGGCCCAGACAAGACCGCAACACCCGCGATGACCCGCCCATCAAGGCCATGGGCCGCCAGATAACGCGCATCGAGTGCCGCCATCGCCACATTATAGGCACCCGCCGAGTGGCCGGCGAGGAATACGCCCCCGCCGTCTCCCCCGAAACGGCCCGCACTGCGCGAGGCCCAGGCGATCACCGCCGCCGTATCCTCCACAAATGCGGGAAACCGGACGGACGGCACAAGCCGGTAATCATAGACGATGGTGAGGAAGCCCGCCGCCGCGAAGGCGCGGCCGGCAAAGTCGTAAAGCCGGCGCTCACCGGAGTTCCAGGCGCCGCCGTAGCTGAACACCAGCACAGGCAGCGATTCGCCTGCCCCTGGGGGACGGTAGACATCAAGCTTCTGGCGTGGATCAGGTCCATAGGCCACACCCTCGGCCGCCAGCGACACCCCGCTGTCTACAGGCACCAGGGCATTGAACACAGCCAGCGCCGACGTTGCGGCAACGGCCGCCCAGAGGCCCAGTCCCGCCGCAGCAGGTATGGCCAAGACAGTGAGGAGAAGCTTCATGCAGTCTTCTACGCACAAGCCAGCCTGGAAGATGCCCGGCCTCAAACTTGACTTGCCGCCCCGCTTCCGCCTATACGCCACTCACCCTCAAGTCGGGCGATTAGCTCAGTTGGTAGAGCACTGTGTTCACATCGCAGGGGTCACTGGTTCGAGTCCAGTATCGCCCACCATCCATTGATCAGAACGGTTGCCGCTTTGCGGGGTCTGGCGCGGCGGGCGGTCAGTTGAGATCAACGTTCCATTCTCACCTTCATGACAGCTTTTGTTGCAGCACATGCAGACAAAAGGGCGGAACTCCAGCTTTCACTGGGGTGACGGCACGGATGGATCGAAAATCTTCCAGTGATCTCAACTGATCGCCCGCCGCTCCCGACAACCGTCCCTGTCCTGCGCGAAGGCGCTGCAGGTCAGCGGGACGCCGCTGTGGCAGGAAAATGCAGTGACGAAAGAAAAAGAGCGCGTGCCTGATGCGCGCGCTCCTTGATGGCCGATGGCGGCTTGCCGCCTGATCGTCAGTGCGCGTGTTTTTTCAGCCTGAAGGCCAGCACGCTGAGGATGACACCCGCGACGATGGAGTAAGCGCCGATGACCCAAACCATGGCAAGCGCCCCTGGCCCAGGCATGGTCATCAGCAGCACGCCGAAGATCACGCTGATGACGCCGTGGAGGATCAGCATCCATTCATTGTCGATCTCTTTCCGGAGGCGGATCGCGCCGACGATCTCGAAGATGCCACTCACGATCGCCCAGGCGCCGATGAGCAGCAGAAGCCACAGCGCCACCAGCGGGGGATTGGCAAATGAGATCACGCCCGCAAGCACGCCTGCCACGCCCACGACCGCAAGCCACCAGCGAGGCGCCGCACCGTCGCCGCCCCTGATCGCGGCATAAAGCGAGAACACCCCGTCAACCAGCGCATAGGCGCCATAGACGAAGACGAGGCTCAGAATGGTGATCCCCGGCCAGGCGAAGGCCAGTACCCCGAAAACAATGGCCGCAATACCGCGCAACAGCAGCAGCCACCAGTTGTTGGCGAGCCCGTGCAAGACGGCTGCGCCCTGTCCAAGTCCCTTCGCATCCGCGGTTTTATTGGTCATCAGTGGTGCCCTCCCCAGCTTGTGTGTTTCCACGGGGAGACTATTACATCACATGGCGCACAACTAAAACTCGAAAAAATTGCCCGCCGGCCCCGGATGACCGGTGCGCGGCGGGCAAGTTCTGCAAAGAAGCTGCCAGGCAATCGCCTGTCAGTGGCCGAACAATAGTCCGATTTGGGGACCCGAAGCCAGTATCGGCTGGCCCGCGGCGGCTCACCTTTTTTTGATGATGACCTCGCGTTTTCAGTAGGTTATCGCGTGGACCTATTGCGCGCGCCATGCACTTTCTGAGGGTCTCACCAGCGTCTTGGGGGCGATGGGCCGGAGTGATGGTTGTGGACTAGCCAGACTGCAATTTATAATTGTTTCCTGGCTCGAAG
>CAIYXE010000507.1 GCA_903930095.1 uncultured Hyphomicrobiales bacterium | reverse complement strand
GGTGAAGATCTCGCTCCGCATCCCGGAATCCGACCTGCTGCGCCTCAAGGCCAAGGCCATGCGGGAAGGCATGCCCTACCAGACGCTGATCGGCTCGATCCTGCACAAGGCGGTGAGCTGAAGGGGCGGCACGGCCGTGTTTGGCTTCTCTTGCCCCCGCCGCACGAAAAGAGTGAAAAATGTTTAGAATCATGCTTCACTGACGCGCATGATCCCTCACACATGGACCCTTCATCTGTTGAACGCCCGCGGCCAGCTTGCATCCGCTGCCGCTGTCATCGAGGCCGCGGTGGCGGAGGCCGGGGGCCGGCTTTCGTCGGTGGCGCCGCCGCTGGCGCTCGACATCGTCATCAGCGCCAGGCAAGACATGCCGGAGGCGCTCTTCGTCAGCGGCCATTGTTATGAGCCCGGCGTGATCGGCCTCGGGATCGACCTCGCCCAGCCGCATTCCGAAGACCTTTTGCGGCATGCGCTGCTGAAAACCCTGTTCCACGAAGTCCACCACGCGCTGCGCTGGGACGGCCCGGGCTATGGCGGCACGCTGGGCGAGGCGCTGGTCACCGAGGGCCTCGCCCAGCGCTTCCTGCATGAGATGATGGACTGCCCGCCCGAGCCCTGGGAGGACGCGGTTCCGGCAGCGGTCTGCGAGGCCCACCGCAGCCGTGCCCGGGCGGCCTTCGATGATGCGGGCTATGACCACGGCGCGTGGTTCTTCGGCCAGGGCGAATTGCCGGAGTGGCTGGGCTATACGCTGGGCAGGCGGATGGTCGACCGGCACCTGGCACAGCACCCCGGCGCCACGGCGCTGAGCCTCGCGCAGGCCGATGCGGCGGATTTCGCGGCCACGCTGGAGACGGCTTTCTGATGCCCGCGGCACGGCGCGCGTTCCGTCACCCCGGCGAAGGCCGGGGTCCAGCTTCGGACACCGCCGCCTTATCCCCGTTCCCTTCTCCCGTTGCAAAGCAATGGGAGAAGGTGGCCGACAGGCCGGATGAGGGCCTCTTTCCAAGTGACGGACTCGCGGACAGAGGCCCTCATCCGCCCTTTGGGCACCTTCTCCCATCCTGCGGACGGGAGAAGGGAATCGGGGGACGCACCTCCCTCTCACCATGCCCGGACGTGATCCGGGCATCCTCTCCGGTGGCGGCAAAAGGATGCCCGGCTCGGAGGCCGGGCATGGTGAGGAGGGGGAGGGGCTCACGCCCGCCACGGCGTCATGCTGACTACTCCGAGTGGCGTCACACCGACGAAGTTCGGGGTCCAGCTTGTGGTTGCCACAACGGAATTTCGGCGTTCACAATGATTATGTTGGGCGCAATGGACACCAAGAGCGGTGCTCTGCGGTCATCCATACTCGCCTCCGTCGCGCATGTAGATTTAGGTACATTTGATGCCCGCCCCAGCCGGAGCCTGAAAGGCTCCTTGTGGATCAGTAGTGTACCCCTTCGTGGCAAGACAAGACAGAAATGCTCCGCAAGAGGGAGCGACAGTGCTCCCGAAGCTACCGCCATATCTGCCGATGTAGCCACTCGATATCGGCTTTTCAGTTTCCTTCAAACACTGGTACCGAGCCTCCAGAAATGCCTTGTCGTCTCCTGGGCCGGTGAACCTGCCGGGTTGCGGTGCTGCGCAAGCTACTAGCGCAATAGTCAAGACCGACAGTGAGAGAAAGAGCGCTCGATTTCGTCCCATCCTGTAACCTATGCATTCATCGCAGCATGCC
>CAIYXE010000506.1 GCA_903930095.1 uncultured Hyphomicrobiales bacterium | reverse complement strand
GTAGCAGGTTCAGAATGGCATCCCGAACAGGAACGGCGGGGACATGAACGGGATCGGCAAACTCGATCTGCCAGGACAGGCGCAGCTTCCTTTGACGGGCCTCGGGCTTGACCAGGAGGCGCAAGTCATCAAGATCCGTGGGCGTCAGGTCCCGTGCTCGTTGGTCAGCCCGGTAACTGGTCAGCGTCGAGCGAACGAGATCACGGATGCCTGATAGGCCATGTTCCAGGAGCCTTATCGACGTTGCTCGGACTTCCTCCCGCGCGCCGTAACGGCGAAGAGAATCGAGCGCATTGAACATGCCGCCCAGCGGATTATTGATCTCATGCGCCATGCCTGACGCGAGACGACCAACGCTAGCAAGTTTCTCCTCCTCGGCCAACTCGGCGGCGAGTTGCTCACGCTCATTCACGGCTGTCGCCATGGCATTGTAGCGCTCGAACAGGTCGTGGAACTCCCGGCTTTGCCGATCAACCAGTTCAGAGGGAATGGGTGTCATGCTGCCCTGGCGGCCCTGCGTAAAATATCGGGAGAGAAGACCGACCGGCTCCAGCATACGCCGCACGAAGAGGGCACCGAAGACGACAAGAAACAGGGTGAGCAGAGCATTGGCGAGGACGAGCTCTCGCAAAACTGCGCTCCTCTCCGCGACAAGTCCCGAGATATCGGCGAGGGCATAAACGTGGCCGATGACCTGATCCTGATAGAGCAGAGACCTAGTCATCCGGGCCTCTGCCCTATCGTCATTTACCTCGACATCTTTTTTGGACGTGAACAGCGCGAGAGCATCGGTAGCCATGGGCTCGAGAGGCGGAAAGCGTGTTGGCATGCTCGACGCAATTGTCTGATTGTCGGCATTCGTGACGGTCACCCACTGTACGTTCAGGCCCTTGTAGCGCTCCCTGGAGCGATCGAGTGCATCGAAAACCTCCCAGACGTCTTCCCGTACGACGGCTGGTCCGACTGACGCCGAAAGGCCATCGAGATAGGCGGACGCAAGCACATCGAGGTTCGTCTGCTGACTAACTTCGAGACGCGACAGGGCACGGATTGTGACGACGGTGCTGATTGCGATCATCAGCAGCGCCACAACGATAGGTACCCTCAGGGCAAAGGACCAGGACGGTCGCGCGAGGCCTGATGTCTTACCGTTCACGGAGAAAGACCCCGGATGAGCTGCATCTTGGCGGCGATGGGGTCGTAAAGACTCTGGGGTTCTTCGGAGAAGCCATCGAGTTTGAGTAGAGAGAGAATGGCTAGGCCTTCGGGATCGTTCGCCATGGACAGCAATGCCTTGCGAATGAGTTCGACATCTGTCGAGTTCGTCTGAGCAGCGAGACACGCCACCGGGGGAAAGCCGAGAAGTTCGGATTTCCGGATTACCTTGGTACGGGATGTCAGTTCCGGCTCAAGGGAGGACATGACCTCCCAAACATAGCCGTCGACGCTTCCGCTCTGGGCAAGACCCGAGGCGACAGCCCGCACGACATTTCGGTGACCATAGGTGAAGATCGTGTCGCGGAAGAACCCTTCGGGCTTCAGCCCCTTCTCGGCCAGCAAGGCCACAGTGACAAGATAACCGGAATTGCTGTTGGGATCGGAGAACGCATGGAGATCGCCCCGGAGATCACCGACGTCCGCTGCTTCACGGCCTGCCGGAATGATGAGGTATGAGCTGTAGAGCGGCTGCTCTCTCCACAGCGGTACAGCGACAAGTGCGAGCTTGTCCTGGTATTGGACCAGCGGATAGCCACAGATCCAGGCGGCCGTCAGTTGACCAGACAGCAGGAGAGCAGTGATTTCCTCGTAAGTCCGCCTTTGGACCAGTTGGACTTCCCGACCTGTCTGGCGGGAGAGATAATTCTTTAGCTTGGAAATAAGTTCGAGATCGTTGCTCAAAAAGACCGGGGTGAGCCCGAACTTCAGAACGCCAGTGCC
>CAIYXE010000505.1 GCA_903930095.1 uncultured Hyphomicrobiales bacterium | reverse complement strand
GATCGTGGCTGGCTGCTGAGGGAATTCCGCCGCGAGTTCAGATAGACCACTCACAAATCAGAAAGGCCCGGCATCGCTGCCGGGCCTTCTTGTTCAGATGGCTTGCCGCTTAGAAGC
Organism: uncultured Hyphomicrobiales bacterium; assembly: GCA_903930095.1. Classification (GTDB taxonomy): domain Bacteria; phylum Pseudomonadota; class Alphaproteobacteria; order Rhizobiales; family Aestuariivirgaceae; genus Aestuariivirga. The sequence continues at coordinate 2,305 of CAIYXE010000505.1, read as the reverse complement.
GGATCTTGGCCGTGGCGCGCACGACGCTGAACTGATAGTCAACTTCGCCTTCGCCTTCGATGTCGGCCAGTGCGGCACTGATGTCCGAATCTCCAACCGTTTCCTGAAGATCTGAGTCCCACTCGGCCGAGCCGAGGTCGACGAAGAGATACTCGAGGCCGATGCTCCAGTTGTCGATGCCGTATTCCATGCCGGCGCCGACGGTCCAACCCCAGTTCGTGGTGTCGGTCGAGGCTTCGTAGCTGACGGTCTCGTCGACGTCTCCCACTTCAACTTCGGCAGAGGCCTCCATGTGGCCGTAGGCGAGGCCGCCGGTGCCGTAGAAGAGCAGGTTGTCGGCCGCGAAGCCGAGGCGGCCACGAATGGTGCCGAACCAGTTGGCATCAAACGACAGGTCGCTGGAGCCGTTGATTTCCTCATCCGTTTCGATCAGCGGGAAGTCAATGTCGTTGAAATCACGCGAGCGGTCCTCGCTGAAGCCGACGTAGTTGATGTCTGCCTCGACGCCAAGAACGAGCGAGTCATGCTGCCAGTTGTAACCGAACAGCGCGCCGCCGGTGAACACCGCGTCGTCTCCGCCGAGTTCACTGTCGAAATCGCCGAGGATGTCATTGATTTCGTCGGCCGTGGCAGGGCCAACACCCTCACCGGTGTAGCGGAGATCGTTTTCAATGTTTGAACTATTGAAGGCGGCGCCGGCATTCAGGCCGAAGTAGAAGCCGCTCCAGTCATAGGCAGCGGGCGCGATGTCTGCGGCGTTGGCGGCAGTGTTCATGGCCGCGGCGGAGACCAAGGCGGTTGCGGCGAGAATAATCTTCTTCATGGGTACCCCTGCAACGATTACGTTGGACAGCTTTTTTGCTGCATTCGTTTCCAATATCACCGCCCAAGGCTGAAGCCCACTCACAAACGATTAACACATGCATATTTGTGAGTGTGTGTCACTTTTGGGTGACAGGTCATTCAGCCCAAGCGTGCAGGGCAGGGTTGGCGCACCCTTTGGTACAGGGCGGCTGCAGCAGGTTATGCCGTGCCGAAAACGCGACGGAAGATCGTGTCCACATGTCTGGTGTGGTAGCCAAGGTCGAACAGGCGCTCAAGTTCGGCAGGGGCGAGCAGGGCCGAAACCTCCGCGTCCTGCTTCAGGAGGTCGAGGAAGTTGCCTTCGCCGCGCCAGACCGGCATAGCGTTGCGCTGGACGGCTGCATAGGATTCCTCGCGGCTCATCCCCTTCTGGGTGAGCGCCAGCAGCACCCGCTGGGAATGGATGAGCCCGCCCAGCCTGTCCAGGTTGCGCTGCATGTTCTGGGGGTAGACGAGGAGCTTGTCGATCACGCCCGTCAGCCGCTTCAGCGCGAAATCGAGGTGGATCGTCGCGTCTGGCCCGATGCCGCGTTCCACGGAGGAATGCGAGATATCGCGCTCGTGCCAGAGTGCCACATTCTCCAGCGCCGGGATGACGGCGGAGCGGACGAGGCGGGCAAGCCCCGTCAGGTTCTCCGTCAGCACCGGGTTGCGCTTGTGCGGCATGGCGGAGGAGCCCTTCTGGCCGGGGGAGAAATACTCCTCCGCCTCCAGCACCTCCGTGCGCTGCAGGTGGCGGATCTCGGTTGCCAGCCGCTCCACCGACGAGGCGACGACCGCAAGGGCCGCGAAATACATGGCATGCCGGTCACGCGGGATGACCTGGGTGGAGACGGGTTCCGGAGAGAGCCCCATCTTCTCCGCCACGTGCTCCTCAACGCGAGGGTCGATGTTGGCGAAGGTGCCGACGGCGCCCGAAATCGCGCAGGTGGCCACCTCGGACCGCGCCATAAGGAGGCGTGCGCGGGCCCGCTGGAACTCCGCATGGGCCTGGGCCAGCTTGACGCCGAAGGTGGTGGGCTCGGCATGGATGCCGTGGCTGCGTCCGATGCAGACCGTGTCCTTGTGCTCGAAGGCGCGGCGCTTCAGGGCGGCGAGCAGGCCGTCGATATCCGCCACCAGCAGGTCGGCGGCGCGGGTGAGCTGCACGTTGAAGCAGGTGTCGAGCACGTCGGAGGAGGTCATGCCCTGGTGAACGAAGCGCGCCTCCGGGCCCACGATCTCGGCGAGGTGGGTCAGAAAGGCGATCACGTCATGCTTGGTGACGGCTTCGATCTCATCGATGCGGGCGACGTCGAAAACTGCGTCCTTGCCCTTTTCCCAGATCTTCGCGGCGGCCTCGGCTGGCACGACGCCCAGTGCTGCCAGCGCGTCCGTCGCATGCGCCTCGATCTCGAACCAGATGCGGAAGCGGGTCTGGGGCTCCCAGATCTGGGCCATT
>CAIYXE010000504.1 GCA_903930095.1 uncultured Hyphomicrobiales bacterium | reverse complement strand
TGCGGCGGGTCTGCTGACACCGATGAGAAGGCGCTGACTGTCGCGCCGTGGCGGCCAGTGGCCCCCAAGGTTGTGACCACCGCGACGCTGCTCGCCACCTGCCGCATTCCCTTGATGAACAGGTCCCGCGAGACGGACTGGAAGAGAGGGGCATTGCTGTCCATGTGATCTCCTTGCCGGAGTATGGCTCAACGCCCAAGCCGCGCGGGGTTTTCGATGTCGGCGCCGATCTCGGCCAGGTCCTGGTAGCGGTCGCCGATACGGTGATGCGGCCTGCCGCCGGTGGCGCCGCCGAAAGCAGCGATCAACTCGTCATCGGCGGGCGCATCGCTGATCGAGAACTGCACGGTAAGGTAGTGCGAGCGCCGCCCCGTGTCATGCTTGTCCATCAGCGGAATCTGGATCTGCGTGTTCGCCGGCCCCCGCGTGTTGGTGAAGCCCAGATAGGTCTTCGCCCCCAGCGCCTCACGGTAGAAATTGCCGAAATGCAGCGTGTGGATCAGGGCGGAGGCATGTTCCTGCTCGCAATCGAGCCCCGCCATCGCCGCCTTGCCATAGGTCTCGATCTTGTCAGCCCCACCTGCCATCGCCACGATGCGCTCGGTGAGCAGCCTGCCGAGGATGGGGGCGAAGGCACGGATCTCCGGCTTCAGGTCCTCGACGTAACCCCGGCCGGCCCAGGGGTTCTTGACCACGGCGGCGACCCCCAGCATCCGCAACGGCGGGGTTGCGGCGCGTTCGCCTTCGAAGTGGATCTCCTCCTCGAAGTTGACGAGCTTTCTGATCTTCAGTTCCATGTTCGTCTCCACAGCTATCTTGTTGTCCGGCCGTCAGCCGGATCGTCGAGTATCCCATCGTGCTCACCCAGCCGTGGCGGTGCCGTGGGCGCCACAGCAGGTGTCGCAGCGAAGCGAATGGGGTTCGCAGCCACCCGCCAGGGCTGCTTGCCGCAGTCAGCATGCGGCACCTCCGCGATCATGCCGCGTGCTGCCACATGCGGATCGGCAAATATGTCAGCGGCATCGTTCACCGGGCCGAAGGGCAGGCGGCCGCCAAGGAGCCGGGCAAGGTCCTGCTTGCTGTGCCGGCTGGTCCACTGGGCGACGGCTTCATTCACCTCCCGCGCATGGGCGCGGCGGCCGGCCTTGGTGGAAAGGCGCTGATCTTCCATCAGATCCGGCCGCTCCATGACGCGGGTCAGCTCGCGCCAGAACCCGTCATCGACCACCCCGATCGACACCCAGCCATTGGCGGCGGGAAAAATCCCGAAAGGGGCCAGCAACGGATGGCCATTGCCGGCCGGCTCGGCGACCTTGCCCTCGATGTCGTAGAGATAGACCAGCCGCTCACACAGGCTCAGCATCGCGTCGTACATCGCAATGTCGATGAACTGACCCTGACCGGTGCGTTCGGCATGGCGTACGGCGGCCACGATCGCGAAGGACATCATCATCCCGGCGAAGACATCACCAATGCCGGGGCCTGTCTTCATCGGGTGGTCGCGGTCAGACCCCGTCATGCTCATCAGCCCGCCCATCGCCTGTGCCACGACGTCATAGGACGGCCAATGGGCATAGGGGCTTTCCCCGCTGCGCGGATCGCCGAAGCCTCTGATCGCGGCATAGACGAGCGCCGGATTTTCCTTCGCCAGTTCCTCATGCCCAAGCCCCAGCCGCTCCATCACGCCAGGCCTGAAATTCTCGACCAGCACGTGGGAGGAGCGCACAAGTTGAAGGACATGGGCCTTGGCGTCCGGGCTCTTCAAGTCGAGGACGATGCTCTTCTTGTTGCGGTTGAGGCTCACGAAATAGCCCGCCCATTCCTGCGCGCTATCGTCGGCGCGGTAAGGGCCGTTGCTGCGGCTGGTGTCGCCCTCGGGGCTTTCGACCTTGATCACTTCGGCCCCATGGTCGGCCAGCATCATGGTGCAATAGGGGCCGGACAGCATCCGGCTGAAGTCCAGAACCCGGATGCCGGAGAGAATTCCTCCTGGTGCGTCAGTCATGACGCGGCACCTGCTCAAGAAAGTCCATCAGCCTTGCATTGAAAATCTCTGGCGCCTCGGCCAGCGCCATGTGGCGGAGGCCGGGGAGGATGACGAGGCGGGCGCCCGGAATCTCGGCTGCGATGGCCCGGCTCATGGCCGGCGAATTGCCATGGTCGTCCTCCCCCGTCATCACCAGCGTGGGGCAGGTGATGGGGGGCTGAGGCGACACCAGTTCCGCAACGCCATCGACCAGCACCTGGTAGATCGGCGCATAGACCTGCTTCGGGTTGGACAGAATCCATCCGCGCACCTCTGCCATCAGATCGGGGTGGCCGCGGCGGAAGCCCTCGGTGAACCAGCGTTCCAGTGCGGCCTCCGCCGTCGCCGCGGGTCCGTCCTTCGCGGCTTGCAGCACCCGCGCCTGGATCGCGTCATGCGCGGGTTTGTCCCGCGCATGGGCAGAATGGAGAATGCCCAGCGCCCAGAGGCGTGCGCCGTGGTCCATGGCAAAGCGTCTCGCGATCATGCCACCGAGCGAAAAGCCCATCACGGCGGCCCGCTCCAGCCCGAGATGATCGAGAAGTTTGCGCAATTGTTCCGAGAACAGGGTGAGCGATGGCTTCTCAGGCGGCACGCTGCTTTCGCCATGGCCGTGGAGATCATAGGCGATGACCCTGTAGCCTTGCGACAGTGCCGGAATTTGCCATCGCCAGGAGTGGCGGTTGAGGCCCAACCCATGAACCAGCACCGCGGCGCGCTCACCGCTGCCGTGGCTTTCATAGGCGGTACCGTGCGACGTCATGGTCTGCATGTCAGGCGGCGAGCGGCTTGTATGCCACCACCTCCACCTCGACCCGCACATCGACCAGCAATTCGCTGACGACGGCGGAACGGGCGGGCGGATCCTCTGGAAAATACCCGGCATAGACGGAATTGAAGCCGGGGAAGTCGGCCCGGTCCCGGAGCCACACCATGGCCTTCACCACGTCGCTCAGCGCGCAGCCCGCCTCGGCAAGCGTCACCCGGATTTCGTCGAGGACGGCGCGCGTCTGGTCCTCGATGCTGCCAGTGGTCATCACCTGTCCGTCCTTGAAGGGCACCTGGCCAGTCAGGAACACGAAGTCACCCGCGCGAATGGCGCGCGACAACGAAAGCCTGCGGCCGCCGATCACCAGAGGTGCACCAATAACCTGCTTGGTTTTCACCACAGTCTCCATTCCCTGCCAAAAAACTCTATGCGAGCCCCGGCGCGTACCGGTAGAAGAATTCCGACACGCCCCGGCGAAAATCTTGCATCACCAGACCGAGGCACACGTCACTCTCTAGCAGGCATACAGGAGCCGAACCATGAGCACGCCACAGCGCTATCAGATGTTCATCGACGGTGAGTGGGTCGATGCTGCCGACGGGCGCTGTTTTGCATCCATGAACCCGGCGACGGGAGAGGACTGGGCCGAGATTCCGGAGGCCACCGCCGCCGATGTGG
>CAIYXE010000503.1 GCA_903930095.1 uncultured Hyphomicrobiales bacterium | reverse complement strand
GCAGTCATGGGCGCCGTTCATGCGGGCGCCTCCAGATAGGGTTCCCACAGGTCGATGCACACGGTGTCCTTCGTGTGCTTGCCCCACAATTCCTGCGCCGAAAAGCGCACGGTGTAGAGATGGCGCGGGTCCTCGCCCAGGCCTTGCGCATTGGAATCCGGAAACACATGCGCGCCATGGCAGGCGATAATCTCGCCTATGTGACCTCGCAGATAGCGCGGCAGGCGCGTGTGGTGCGCCGGGTTCAGGTGACGGGTGCGAACGCGGTCTCCGAGCCTGAAGGACGGCGTGGCCGTTACCTCGCGCTGATAGCTTCCGGTGGCGGTGACGGCGGGCCACACGGCTTCCGCCGTTGTGGGCGTCACCGCCCTGGGGGATGACGCGTTGCGGCCCGAGGCAATCTCCTGCGCCGTGGTAAGCCCCTGCTTGTTGAGCAGGATTTCAAGGCCGTTCAGCCAGTGCTCGTAATAGCTTGAATTGATGTAGTGGCGGGGGTGCATCGATTCGCAGGCCGCGCGGTCTTCGTCCAGCGTCCAGCCGCCCACGTCGCCGACTGCCGACATCAGCGCGAACATGCGTGCCTCCCAGGGCGCGTGGAAGACGGGCTCGCCCTGCTCCGCCACCACGGGCCCGAATCCCATCATGCCGCCGCAGTCATGGGCGCCGTTCATGCGGGCGCCTCCAGATAGGGTTCCCACAGGTCGATGCACACGGTGTCCTTCGTGTGCTTGCCCCACAATTCCTGCGCCGAAAAGCGCACGGTGTAGAGCCACTGCGGGTCTTCACCCAGGCCATGCGCGTTGGAGTCGGGAAACACATGGGTGCCATGCACCGAGACGATCTCACCCAGCTTGCCGCGCGCATAACGCGGCAGGCGGGTGTGGCCTTCTGGATTGATGTTCCGTGTGCGGATGGTCTCTCCGATGGCGAAACCCTGCGGCCTGTTGCCGGGCCGTTCGGCGGGGCCTCCGGCCGCCAGAGTGCCGGGGATGGCGCTCGCTGCCGCCACCCGCTGCACCGGCTTCGGCGGCACGGCCATGCGCCCCTGTTCCTCTTCCATCGCGGTGACGAGGCCGAGTTCGATCAGCTGCAGCACCAGCGCATCGTGGCGCATCTCGTAATAGCTCGCGCGCCAATAGTGCAGGGCAGGCAGCCGCTCGCGCGCGTGGCGGGCCATATCGATGTTCCATGATCCCGTCATGCCCATGGCCAGCACGAGGGCGAAGGCGCGCGGCTCCCACTCCGCATGCCAGACGGGCTCCCCGGCTTCCGGCCTCACCGGGCCGAAACCGGTGAAGCCGCCCATGTCATGCGGTCCGTTCATGGGTGAGGCTTCGCCAGCCCCGTGCCGATCATCGAATCGCGGGTCACGAGATCTGCCAGTTGCTCCTCCGTCAGGTCCTCTGTTCCCGCGGGCCTCTCGGGGATCACCAGATAGCGGATTTCGGCTGTTGAATCCCACACCCGCACTTCCCTGTCCTCGGGCATGTCGAGGCCGAAGTCTTTCAGTACCTCGCGCGGTTCGATCACCGCGCGGGAGCGGTAGGGCATCGACTTGTACCACACGGGCGGCAGCCCCAGCACCGGCCACGGGTAGCAGGAGCACAGGGTGCAGACGACCATGTTGTGGATGCCGGGCGTGTTGAACAGCGCCACCATGTGCTCGCCCTGGCGGCCCTGATAGCCCATGGAGGCGATGGCCGCCGTGGCATCGCGCGTCAGCCAATCGGCAAACGCGGGGTCCATCCAGGCCCTGGCCACCACGCGCGCGCCATTCCGCGGCCCGATCCTGGTTTCGTAGGTTTCGATCAGCACGTCGAGGGCTTTGGGGTCCACATAGCCCTTTTCGATGAGCAGCGATTCGAGCGCCTTCACCCTGAGCGCGATGGGCGAAAGCTCGGAACCCGCGTGGTCGTCGTCGTGATGGTGGTGACCGTCATGTGCCATTTTGTAACCTCGGCGCTTTGCGCTAAGCATAATCTTCTGGCGGGTGAGAAGGAAGCGGCATGACGAAGCTGCAGGGAATCAGGGCTTGCGTGTTCGACGCCTATGGCACGCTCTTCGACGTGCATGGGCCGATGCGCAAGCTTTCAGCCGAGATCGGCGAGAAGGCTGACGAGATATCCCGGCTGTGGCGCCAGAAGCAGCTTGAATATACCTGGCTCAGGAGCCTCATGGGGGTGCATGCCGATTTCTGGCACGTCACGGCTGAGGCGCTGGACTATGCGCTGGAACATTTCGGGGTGGAGGAGCCGGGCCTCAAGGATGAGATCATGGCGCTTTACCTGAAGCTCGAGGCCTATCCGGAGGTGGTGGCGGCACTCGAGGCGGTGAAGGCCAGGAACAAGCTCACCGCCATCCTCTCCAACGGCAGCCCCGCCATGCTCGACTCCGCCGTCCGCCATGCGGGGCTGGAGAAGCTCTTCAACATGGTCTTGTCGGTGGAGGACGTCGGCATCTACAAGCCCTCCCGCCGCGTCTATCGCCACGCCACGCAGAAGCTGCAGATCCACGAGGCGCCGTCAATCTGCTTCATTACCGCCAATACCTGGGATGCCGCAGGGGCGGCACAGTTCGGCTTTCAGGTGGTGCGGGTGGACCGGTTTGGATTGAAGGATGACAAGTTGCCGGGAAAGCCCGCAGCACTGATCAAGGATTTGAGCGAACTGGCGGCGATGGTCTGACCCCTCTTCCCTTCTCCCGTTGCGGCACGCAATGGGAGAAGGTGGCGCGAAGCGACGGATGAGGGCCTCTGTCCGCGAGTGGTGCCGGTTGATAGAGGCCCTCATCCGCCCTTCGGGCACCTTCTCCCATCCTGCGGACGGGAGAAGGGGATAATCATCTTGCAGCTTTCCCTTCTCCCGTTGCGGCACGCAATGGGAGAAGGTGGCGCGAAGCGACGGATGAGGGCCTCTGTCCGCGAGTGGTGCCG
>CAIYXE010000502.1 GCA_903930095.1 uncultured Hyphomicrobiales bacterium | reverse complement strand
GCGTCGGTCGATGAAACCGCGCTGGCCGTCAGGATCACGAAGGTTCTGCAGCTCAAGAAGAACTGCACGGTAAAGGCTCTCGACTTGCCTCCGACCGCTGCTCATCCCGCTTCGATCATGCTGATCGTGCGTCACGGCGGTCCGCTGTCGAGCGTTTACGATCATCGCGACGATGGGCGGAGAGGGACCATCTATTTCCGCCCACCCAACGAGGCGACACTCATCTACACGCCAGCCCTGAGGCAGATCGAGGTCTGCGCCGACAGTCCGTTGGTGCGGCAGGAAGTTGCGGGATCGTTTGCCGACGTAGCGCTCGGTCATAATGTTTCCGAGAAACCGCTGACCTGGAAGCACTACAATCTGTCGCGGTTCCGTTCGTCGTTGCGTCTCGAGACGCCACGCATTCCTGGCTACGAAATCAAGTTCGCCCGGGTGCTCGAAGCCGAGATCCGTCTTGGGAGCTGGAAGCGGAAGCTGCTTCTCAAGGTGGCGGTTGACGATGACATCGAGGAGGTTGCCGAATCCTTCCTCAAACCGAACAACGTTTTCCGGCGGGCGGACGGTTTCAGCCGCATCAGCATCGCCGTCGCCTATAATCGTGGCGGGGATGACAAGGAGCGTACGCTCAACATCACCATATCCGGATCGAAGAGTTGCAACCTGCAGAGCAACAGGGATCCGGAGGAGCGCAATCTCGGTTTTGCGCTGCTCAAGGAGTGGGGAATTCTCAGTGCCTTCGAGCAAATCGACACCAACGACATTCGTGCGATGTTCCCGAGCCTGGTGAGGCTCCATGACAGGCCGAATGACACGTTGAGCGGAGCCTATCTCCGTGAGCTTGGCCTTGATCCCGACCGTTTGATCAGGGGTGGTCTGCTTGGCCGCTGCGGCCGGCAGGACATCGTCTTGCTCGAAAGTGACGGTTTCGACTGGGAGGCTGATATAAGACCATCGACAACGGAAGGAATGGTCCGCGCCGTCGGTTCATTCGGGGAGGATGCGGGCAGGATCCCTTCCGCCGACGTGGAGCTTTTCGAAATCAACCGGCGGTACCTGCATGAGACCCTGCTGGGCACCATCAAGCCGCTTTTGACGAAAAGTGCCGCGCAGGTCATCGATCCTGACCTCACTCTGGCGGGCACCATTGCGATCGACGGCACGGACGCGCCTGTCTATCTCGCGCGTCGTCTTGATGACGTGACGGTCATCGGTAATCTGGATATCGCTCTTCGCTCACGCCACAGGATAGGGCCGGGCGTTGTGCTGTCCTCCAGCGCGGCGGCACCGATCTGCCTCGGTCCGAATGTCGTCGTACCGATTCTGTCGAATCTGTCACCGGCCGACATGGAGCCAATAGTATCGCGGGACGGGATAGAACTTGCGTATCGCAGCAACTCACCGCTTGCGCGTGGTGGTTCCATGCCCCGGGTCATTCGCTCCGATACCCAACTGGCTACACTGCATGTTCCGGGCAAGGACCCTGTGCCGCTCACGGGCAATGACCAGGTAACAATCTTTGAGCGTCTGGTGAAGGCTCATAATTCGG
>CAIYXE010000501.1 GCA_903930095.1 uncultured Hyphomicrobiales bacterium | reverse complement strand
CCACACAATCTGATGAATTCTCTGAAAATGTGATTGGAATATCGGACCCCTTGCGCAAAAGCATGATTTCTCACAGTCCCGGCGGCCAACCCGGCGTCCGCTCCTGCTGCAGGAACGGAAGAAGACATCAGCAGTCACAAGGATTCCATTTGGTCCCGTCGATGACGGGTAGGAAAAGCTTGAAAACGATAACGACCTCTACACGAACACACTGAGAATGGGCGTAGCCTACCATTTCAACGCCCAATAACCGGCAGACAATCGCCGCGATCTGGATAAGGGCAGCACGGTGTGTTGCCCTTATCTGTTGAGGGGATGAGCCGCCCGGCATGCCCCTTTGACGCCCCCACCTGCCTCAGAGGGCGAGCAGTGCCTTGACCGCTGTGATCAGCGCCAGCCCCGCCAGCACTACCAGCACGATCTGGCGGAAGCGGGCGGGGTCGGCGGTCTTGAAGCTCCTTGCTCCAAGCCATACGCCCGCCGCCAGTGCGGGAAGGAAGACCAGCGCCAGGAGGCCGGACTGGCGGGTGACCAGCCCCTCCCGTGCGAGGAAGGCCAGCCCCACCAGGTCAGTGAACAGGAAATAGGCAATCAGCGATGCGCGGCCGGCGGCATGGCCGGCGGGGCTCGCAAAATAGAACAGCACCACCGGCGGGCCTCCCATGCCGAAGGCACCGTTGGCAAGCCCCGTGGCGGCGCCCACCGCCAGCGTGGCCGGGGCCGGGGGCATCTTGGCCAGCGAAAAGCCGCGCCACAGCAGGGCGGTGGCCGTCAGCACGAAGAGCGCCAGCCCCAGCGTCATCGGCGCCTGGGGGAAATGCGCCAGCGCGTGGACGCCGAGTGGCGTTCCCGCCAACGCTCCCGCCATCAAAAGCCCGAGGGAGCGCCAATGCACCTGCCGCCAGATCGAGGGCAGCAGATGAAGGCTGGCTGCCACCTCGAGCAGGAATATGGCCGGGATCACCTGCGCGGGTGGAAACAGGAGGGATAGCGCCGTGATGGAGAGCAGCGAGAAGCCAAAGCCTGAATAGCCCCTGACGATCGCCGCAAGAAAAATGAAGGCCGAGGCCGCGGCAAGGGGCAGGAGGCAGGAGGTCGGCAAGGGTCAAGGCGGCATTTCCTTCCAGCCTGAAAGGAAATGCCGGATTGCCGCACCGTGACAGTGCCAATTCTGCCCGAATCAATGGACGGGCGGGCGCTCCTCCGGGATCTGGCCTTCGGGCTGGATCAGCCCGATGATGGCCCCCGCCGTGTCGCAGACCACTGACAGGCGCCCGACTCCGGGCAGGCGGAAGGCCAGGCGGAGGATATCGCCCCCTGCCTCTTCGGCACGTATCTGGGCGGCGAGAATGTCATCCACCGCCAGATAGGTCATCCAGTGGGATGGAATGCCCACAAACTCGGGCTCCGTCAGCTGGAAGATGCCGCCTACGGCACGGCCCTCCTTGTGGGCCACCCAGTAGCACGTCCCGTCGGGTAAGGTGGTGGGGTGGAAGTCCCAGCCCAGCGTCTCGTTGTAGAAGTGTCGGGCCTTCTCGGGCTCCCAGGTGTTCAATTCGTGCCACCAGACCTTGAGCGGCGTGGATGTCATGCGATTCTCCCTTTCTGGTTCGTGGCAGGGGTTAGTCGCCGTCGGTTGTGAGAATCAGTGCCGAACCCGGCATCCGTGTGGCGAGACAGGGATGGATTGTGGCAAAGGGGCGGAAGTTCCGCCTTTCTTGATGTGCGGCGCACAAGTTCTTGCCCCGGAAGGCGTTCAGTAGCCGCCAAATGCCGCGATTTTCCCGCAAATTGGGGTTGACGGCGTACGCTCGCGACTGTAGATACCGGCTCGCTTCCCAACGGCAGGCAGTCGGTGCTCCGCGCATCGAAACGCTTTCGAGGTAAGCGAAGAAGGACATTCAAGGTCAAGACCCTGTGGGCCCTGCCGGCTCCATGGTCCTCTGGTTTTGAGCACTGCGCGATCCAAGAGCCCGGATCACGCTGGTGCTTTTGTTATGTGCAATCGGGTTCGAAGGTAGAGACAAGGCCACAATGCCGACGATCAACCAGCTCATTCGCAAGCCGCGCCAGGCGCCGACCTATCGTAACAAGGTCCCGGCGATGCAGGCTTGCCCGCAGAAGCGCGGCGTTTGCACGCGCGTCTACACGACCACGCCGAAGAAGCCGAACTCCGCCCTCCGCAAGGTGGCCAAGGTTCGCCTCACCAACGGCTTCGAAGTCGTGAGTTACATTCCGGGCGAGGGTCATAACCTCCAGGAACACTCGGTGGTCATGATCCGCGGCGGCCGTGTGAAGGACCTT
>CAIYXE010000500.1 GCA_903930095.1 uncultured Hyphomicrobiales bacterium | reverse complement strand
GCTGGCATGACGATCAAGAGTGTTGGGAAGGGGGTCAGGCCCTCAGCAGCCCCAAGCCTGCCAGATGATTCCGCAGCGCCTCCGGCGAGGTGAAATGATGCGCCTTCATGCCCACGGCCTCCGCCCCCACCACGTTCTTCGGGCTGTCGTCGATGAACAGGCAAGAGGATGCTTCAAGGCCGTTCCTGTCCAGCAGGAGGCGGTAGATGGCGGGGTCAGGTTTCACCAGCCGCTCGTCACCCGAGACCACGATGTCGCGGAAGGAGGCGGCGAGGAAGGGGAACCGCGCCTGGGTCTCCCGGAACTTGTCCTGGTGCCAGTTGGTGATGGCATAGAGAGGGGTGCCCTGCGCCTTCAGCGCCTCGAGGATGGCAAGGGTTCCGTCGATGGGCGCCACGATGGTCTCGTGCCAGCGGTGGTGATAGGCCGCGATCGCTTCGGCATAACCGGGATGGCGGGCGGTCGCCTCGGCGATCGCGTCCTCGAAGCTGCGGCCGCGGTCCTGCTCCAGGTTCCAGTCGGCGGTGCAGACATTGGCCAGGAACCACGTCACCTCTTCCTCGGTGGCGAAGATCTTGCGGTAGAGGACGCGCGGATCCCAGTGGACCAGCACATTGCCGAGATCGAAGACGACGTTCATGCCGCGGGCTGTGCCACCACCATGGTCTCCGCCTCCTCGAGGTTGACGGAGACGAGCTGCGATACACCGCGCTCCAGCATGGTGACGCCGAACAGCCGGTGCATGCGGGCCATGGTGAGCGCATGGTGGGTGATGATCAGGAAGCGCGTTTCCGTGCGCTCCAGCATCGCATCGAGAAGGTTGCAGAAGCGCTCGACGTTGTGGTCGTCCAAGGGGGCGTCCACTTCGTCCAGCACGCAGATGGGCGAGGGGTTGGTCAGGAACACCGCGAAGATCAAGGACAGCGCGGTGAGCGTCTGCTCGCCGCCCGACAGCAGCGACAGCGTGGTGGGCTTCTTGCCCGGCGGATTGGCGATGATCTCGAGGCCCGCCTCCAGCGGATCATCGGACTCGATGAGCTGCAATTCCGCCTTGCCCCCGCCGAACAGCGTGGTGAACAGCTCGCCGAACTTCTGGTTCACCGTGCCGAAGGCATCGAGCAGGCGCTGGCGGCCCTCGCGGTTGAGGCTCGAAATACCGCCGCGCAGCTTATTGATGGCCTGGATGAGGTCGTCGCGTTCCTTGATCAGGCCGTCGAGCTGCTTTGCGACCTCGACCGCCTCTTCGTCGGCGCGCAGGTTGACGCCGCCCAGCCGCTCGCGGTCCTCGCGGAGCCCTGAGAGCTTGCGCTCGATCTCGGCAGCCTCGGGAATTTCCTCCGCATTGAGGCCCGCCGTGGCGATCACCTCGTCCGGTCCGCATTGCAGCACTTCCGCGATACGCCTCGTGGAGGCCTCAAGCCGCTCGGTGCTGGCCTCGAGCCTGGCGCCAAGCCGCGCGTGCTCCTCGCGGGAGCCGGAAAGCAGTTCCTGAACGGCGCGAAGTTCCTGGTCCGCCTGGCGCACGTCGTTCTCGGCCGACTGCAGCGCATCCGACGCCGCCTTGCGCTCGGCCTCCGCTTCGCCCAGCGTGTTCATCAGCTTGAAGCGGCGGTCGGCCAGGATCTGGGGCAGGGTTGAGAGTTCGAGGATCGCGGCACGGGTGTCCTCCGCGCGGCCGGAGAGCTGCGCGATCTGTTCTTCGGCGCGCGCCGCGCGCTGCGTCCACTGCGCGGCCTCGGCGTCGATCGTCCTGATCCGGTCGGCGCGGGCCCTGGCCTCGCGCTCGAGCCCGTCATGCCTTGCACGTGCTTCTGCATAGGCTGCGCGCTCGCCGTTCACGGCGTTGCGCAGCTGGTTCAGTTCCCCCTGCAGTGAATCAAGTTCCGGCAGGGCAGCGGCCTCGGCTTGTGCCGCATCGAGGCTGGCGCCGGTTTCCGCGCGCGCCTGCTCGATTCGCCGCTGCGCCTCTTCGAGGGCGCTGGTCTGGGCCAGTTGCTCGGCAACCTGCCGTTCATGGGTGGTCAGCGCGCGCCGGGCGAAGTCGGCGGCGGATATGGCAGCACGGTGCGCCTCGCGGGTTTCGCGTTCGCTTTTCGTGGCGGCTTCGACGGCGGCGCGGGCGGCTTCGAAGCGCATCCTTGCTTCGTCCGCGACGGCAATCGCCTCCGCCATCTCGACTTCCAGCGAGGCCAGCCGGTTCCTCTCTGCCAGGCGCTTGGCGGCGGCGCTCGGCGCATCGGCGGCGGCGGTGAAGCCATCCCAGCGCCAAACGTCACCCTCGCGGGAGACAAGGCGCTGTCCGGGCCTCAGCTGTGGCTGCAGTGCCTGGCCCAATGCCTTCGACACCACGCCGATATGGGAGAGCCGGCGCTGCAGGGCCTGCGGCGCCTCGACGAATTGGCTCAAGGGCAAGGCTCCCTCGGGCAGCGCGGCCGTGTCGGCCAGTGGCGGTAGGCCGCGCCAGTGGACGGGCGCGCCCTCGTCGGCGGAAGCGTCGATGTCGTCGCCCAGCGCGGCGCCAAGTGCGCTCTCATAGCCGTTGGTGACCCTCAGCTGGTCAACGAGCGAGGGCCAGAGATCGCCGCCACCCGCCTTGAGCAGGTTGGTCAGTGTGCGCACTTCCGTCTGCAGCCGGTCGGCCTTGCGGCGGGCCTCATCGTGAGTGGCGCGGCTGTCGGCTTCAGCTGCGCGCGCGGCGCGCACCCCCGATTCCGCCTCGCCCACCGATTGCTCGAATTGCAAGGCCTCGGCAATGGCATGCTCGACGGCGGCAGACAGCTTGGCTCCGTCCCCCTCGACCACGAAACGCGCCATCAGCGCGTCGCGCCTGGCGGTGGTCTCCGTCAATTCCCGGTCGAGCCGCTGAAGGCGCGCGGCGTGTTCCTCGATCGCGCGGAGAATGGCGTTGCGGCGCGCGGTGAGCTCGGAGAGCCTTGCCCCTGCCTCGTCGGCGGCCTCCTGGGCGCGGGCCAGCGCGTCGGCGGCCTGCTGCAGCGCCACGGCGGCCTCAGCGCG
>CAIYXE010000499.1 GCA_903930095.1 uncultured Hyphomicrobiales bacterium | reverse complement strand
GGTCGGCCATGATCTTGAAGATGAGGGCGCTGAAGGGTTCGCTGTCATCAGCCCGGCGCTCGACGGTGTTGCCTTCCTCGTCCAGACCCGTGATGGCGGCGATGTCGAGGGGCGAGGGCATGTAGCTCACCACCGCGTCGAGCATGGGCTGCACGCCCTTGTTCTTGAAGGCGGAGCCGCACATCATCGGCGTGAAGACCAGGCCGATGCAGCCCTTGCGGATGCCCGTGCGGATCTCGTCCTCGGTGAGGGCCTCGCCTCCGAGGTACTTGTCCATGAGGGTGTCGTCGGTCTCGGCGACCATCTCGACCAGCTTCTCGCGCCACTCCTTGGCGGTCTCCACGAGCTCTGCGGGAATCTCTCCGTAGATGACCTTGAAGCCCTTGTCACCCTCGTCGAAGGTGAGGCCCTTCATCATCACGAGATCGACCACGCCGCGGAAGTTCTCCTCGGCGCCGATGGGGATCTGGATCGGCATGGGCCGGGCCTTCAGGCGGGTGCGCATCATCTCCACAACCCGGAAGAAGTCCGCGCCAGGGCGGTCCATCTTGTTCACGAAGGCCATGCGGGGCACGCCGTACTTGTCGGCCTGGCGCCACACGGTCTCGGACTGGGGCTCCACGCCACCCACCGCGCAGAACACGGCGCAGGCGCCGTCCAGCACGCGCAGGGAGCGCTCCACCTCGGCCGTGAAGTCCACGTGGCCGGGGGTGTCGATGATGTTGATGCGGTGCTCGATGCCCTTCAGCTGGCCCGTCTGGGCGGTCCAGGCGGCCGTGATGGCGGCAGAGGTGATGGTGATGCCCCGCTCCTGCTCCTGCACCATCCAGTCGGTCGTGGCGGCGCCTTCATGCACTTCACCGATCTTGTGGATCTTGCCGGTGTAGTACAGGATGCGCTCCGTCGTGGTGGTCTTGCCGGCATCGATGTGCGCCATGATGCCGATGTTCCGGTAGCGCTCGAGGGGGGTCTGACGGGCCACTGCGGCCTCCTGAAAGGATCAAATCGGAATCGGATTCGAGGGTGCTTCAAAGACCTTCGCGAGAGGAGCCGCCAAGCCGGCGGCTCCTCCCGGTCTTGGGTGCTGCTACCAGCGGAAGTGCGCGAAAGCCTTGTTGGCTTCGGCCATCTTGTGGACGTCGTCCTTCTTCTTCACGGCGGCGCCGCGGAAGTTCATGGCGTCCAGGATCTCGCCGGCCAGCTTGTCGCGCATGGTGCGCTCGCCGCGGGAGGCAGAATAGGTCTTGAGCCAGCGCATGGCCAGCGACTGGCGCCGGTTCTGGGCAACTTCGACGGGCACCTGGTAGGTGGCGCCGCCGACGCGGCGGGACTTGACCTCCACCGAGGGCTTGATGTTGTTCAGGGCCTTCTGGAAGACCTCGAGGGCCTCCTCGCCGGACTTCTTGGCGACGATCTCCAGTGCACCGTAGAGGATGCGTTCGGCGGTGGCCTTCTTGCCGCGCTCCATCAGGATATTCACGAACTTGGAGACGACGAGGCTGTTGTAGACGGGATCCGGAAGGATCTCACGCTTTGCGGGGGCGGAACGGCGTGCCATGTTTCACCTCACCTACTTCTTCTTGGCCGGAGCGGCACCGGCCTTGGGCCGCTTCGCACCGTACTTGGAACGGGACTGGTTGCGGCCTGCGACGCCAGTGGCGTCCAGGGTGCCGCGCACCACGTGATAGCGAACGCCCGGCAGATCCTTCACGCGGCCGCCGCGGATGAGCACGATGCTGTGCTCCTGCAGGTTGTGGCCAACGCCTGGGATGTAGGTCGTGCACTCGATGCCGTTGGTGAGACGCACACGGGCCACCTTGCGGAGGGCCGAGTTCGGCTTCTTCGGCGTGGTGGTGAACACGCGGGTGCACACGCCACGCTTCTGCGGGCAGGCGTCGAGCGCGGGGCTCTTCGTCTTGTTCTGGAACGTTTTCCGCCCAATGCGGATCAGCTGATTGATGGTAGGCACACCATCCTCCATGGAGGGCACCGGTGGATCCGGGCCTGGGCCCGAGAGGTTCCGCGGGGGGAACGTCGGACGGATGAAAACCTGCGCCGACCCACGGGGCCGGAACCATCTAGGCTATCGGAAAAAGCCCAGAAGTCAATGCAACAACAATGAAAGTGGCAGACGTCACCCGGCCAGGGGGCAGCCGCAGCCACCCGCAGCGCAGCCGTGACCGCTCTTGGGGGCCTCCGCGGCCGCGGGCGAAGGCGAGGCTGAGGCCGCTGGCTCCGAGGCCGCGCCCTTGTACCAGCCCCCACCGGAGAGCGAGAACGCGGCGACGGACAGCTGGCGCTTCATGCCCTCCGCTGCCCCGCAGGCTCCGCAGGCGTGGACGACGGGCGCGGACAAGCTCTCCAGCTTCTCTTCGGGCTGGCCGCAAGCTTCGCAACGGTATTCGTAGAGGGGCATGGCAGACTTCTCCTGGGAATGGTCCCCGAACCGATGATCTTACTTCCGAACCTACGATGCCGTCACCGACCCTTTTCTTCCAGACCCCTGCAGCCTTCCTCGCGGCCATCCCCCGCCCGGGAACGCTGTGCTTCACCAACGGGTGCTTCGACCTCATCCACCCCGGCCACGTGCAGTATCTGGCGGACGCCCGCACCCAGGGCGACTTCCTGGTGGTGGGACTGAACAGCGATGCCTCCGTGGCGCGCCTGAAGGGACCAGGACGCCCGCTGCAGGACGAGGCTGCCCGGGCAGCCGTGCTGCTGGGACTGCGCAGCGTGGACGCCGTGGTGCGCTTTGACGAGGACACCCCCCTCGAGCTGATCCAGGCCCTCCGGCCCGATGTCCTGGTGAAGGGCGGGGACTACACCCCGGAGACCGTGGTGGGCCGGGACTTCGTCGAAGCCCAGGGCGGGCGCCTCATCCTCATCCCCTTCCTGCCGGGACACAGCACCTCCAGGATCGAAGCGCGGATCCTCAGCGGGCGCGGCGTCACCCTGGAATAGGGCCGGCCTGGGCGGGGACACCCATCGGTAGTCCCTTCGGTTGACGCGGGACGGCGCCGGCCTCGCTAGGCTGAGACTCCCCCTTCAAGGGGTGTCTCAACCCAGGAGTACCTATGCGCAAGATTCTCTTCCTTGCCTGTTTTTTCGCAGGCGCAGCCCTCTCGGCCCAGAGCATCACCGGCGGCCTCTACACGGGCCTCTCCCTGCCCGTGGGCGACCTGAAGGACAAATCGGACCTGGGCACCAACCAGCTCTTCGGCTCCCACGTCGGGGGTCATCTCGACTTCCAGGTGGCCCCCCGCCATGAGGTCCGGGCCCACCTGACCTTCCAGGACTTCCCGGGGTCCGGCTGGGGCGGCTTCTCCGCCTCAAAAAACGACTACAAGGCCTTCCAGGCCGGCGCCGACTGGATCTACCGCTTCGAGGGCCTGAACCGCGGCTGGTACAGCATCGCCGGAGCGAACCTGAACCAGATCAAGAACGACTGGGAGTTCATCAACGGGGCCGGCCGGTGGACCAGCGGCAGTGACTCCCAGAGCGGCAAGCTCGGCGTGCGCGGCGGGGCCGGCTACATCTTCAACCGCACCTTCGCCCTGGAAGGGACCCTGAACCAGATCTTCGTCGACAAGAGCGGCCCCGATGGCTTCGGCTACGACACAGCCACCTGGCTCCAGGTCAGCGCTGTCTTCCGGTTCGGCAAGTAGCTTCAAGTCCTCCATGAAAACGGGCCGCAGCTGCGGCC
>CAIYXE010000498.1 GCA_903930095.1 uncultured Hyphomicrobiales bacterium | reverse complement strand
CCTGTTCGGTGGTGAGCTGGTGGAAGGCCAGATCCCGCTGGCGGACGCCGTCGCCACGCTGAAGCCGCTGCTTGAGGACCCGTCGATCCTCAAGGTCGGCCAGAACCTCAAGTATGATATCGAGGTGCTGAAGCGGCACGGCATGGCGGTCTCCCCGATCGATGACACGATGCTGATTTCCTACGTGCTCGAATCGGGTGATGTGGGCCACGGCATGGATGAGCTCTCCAGGCGACACCTCAACCACACCTGCATCGCCTTCAAGGATGTGGCGGGCTCCGGCAAGTCGATGATCACCTTCGACCGCGTGCCCATCGCGGATGCCACGCGCTACGCCGCGGAGGATGCGGACGTCACACTCCGTCTCTGGCTGCTGCTGAAGCCCCGCCTCGCGGCCATCTCAAAGCGCGCCGTCTACGAAACGCTGGAGCGCCCGCTCGTCCAGGTGCTGGCCGCGATGGAGATGGAGGGCATCCTCATCGACCCCGAACTGCTCCGCCGCCTCTCCAACGATCTCGCCACCTCCTGCGCGGTGATCGAGAAGGAGGTCTATGAGCTCGCGGGCGAGCGCTTCAACATCGGCTCGCCGAAGCAGCTGGGCGACATTCTTTTCGGCCGCATGGGCCTGCCCGGCGGCCGCAAGACGGCCACCGGCGCCTGGAGCACGGATTCGGACGCGCTGGAGGATCTGGCCGCGCAAGGAATTGAACTTGCCCGCCGCGTGCTGGACTGGCGCCAGCTCTCCAAGCTCCGCTCCACCTACACGGATGCGCTGCCCAACTTCATCAATCCGGAGACCAGGCGCGTCCACACCTCCTATTCGCTGGCGGCCACCTCGACGGGCCGCCTCGCCTCGACCGAGCCCAACCTGCAGAACATTCCGGTCCGCACCGAGGAGGGCCGCAAGATCCGCTCCGCCTTCATTGCTCCCGGCGGTGCGAAGCTCATCAGCGCGGACTACAGCCAGATCGAGCTGCGCGTTGTGGCCCATGTCGCTGACATTCCGCAGCTCAG
Source organism: uncultured Hyphomicrobiales bacterium (assembly GCA_903930095.1). Classification (GTDB taxonomy): domain Bacteria; phylum Pseudomonadota; class Alphaproteobacteria; order Rhizobiales; family Aestuariivirgaceae; genus Aestuariivirga. Next base: position 12,393 of record CAIYXE010000498.1, on the reverse strand, counting down.
GCAAGCCTTCGCCGAGGGCCAGGACATTCACGCCATGACGGCCTCCGAGATGTTCGGCGTTCCCATCGCGGGCATGGACCCGATGGTGCGCCGCCGCGCCAAGGCCATCAACTTCGGCATCATCTATGGCATCTCGGCCTTCGGCCTCGCCAACCAGCTCGGCATCGGGCGGGAGGAGGCGGGTGAGTATATCCGCACCTATTTCAAGCGCTTTCCGGGCATCCGGGACTATATGGAAGCAACCAAGCAGGCGGCGCGCGCGCAGGGCTATGTGGAGACCATCTTCGGCCGCCGCATGCATTTCCCGCGGATCAAGTCACCCAACCCCTCCGAGCGCGCCTTCCTGGAGCGCGCCGCCATCAACGCGCCGATCCAGGGTGCGGCAGCCGACATCATCCGCCGCGCCATGATCCGCATGCCGGACGCGCTGAAGGAGGCGGGGCTTGCCGCGCGCATGCTGCTGCAGGTCCACGACGAGCTGATCTTCGAATGCCCGGACGCCGAGGCGGAAGAGACCATGAAGCTGGCGAAGCGCGTCATGGTCCAGGCGCCGGAGCCCGCGGTGAAGCTCTCCGTGCCCCTCCAGGTCGATGCAAGGGCCGCGCAGGACTGGGAGGCAGCCCATTGAGGTCCCATCCTTCTGAAGGGAGAGGGGAACAAGCGGTTTCCGCAGGCCCGGAAGCGCTTCAAGGTTTCACGATGTCAATCAGCAGCGGCACGTTCAAGGAACATATGCCTAGCAGATCGCATCGCTGAAGTCAAGATAAAATTCCTAGCAGGACCCGTCCAGCTTGTTGATGGCCTCGACATTCGCCGCCGAGGCGCCATGAGGGTCGAACGCCGAGGCAAGCCAGGTGTCGACGATGGCCTTGGCGAGTTCCGGACCGATGACGCGCGCACCCATGGTGATGATCTGGGCGTTGTTGGACTTTGCGGCGCGTTCCGCCGAATAGGTGTCGTGCGTCAGCGCCGCGCGGATCCCCGGCACCTTGTTGGCCGAAATGCAGACGCCGATGCCGGTGCCGCACACCAGGATGCCACGCTCGAACTCCCCGTCCTTCACCTTGTGGGCCAGGCTGGCCGAGAGGTCGGCATAGAAGCCGGACTGGCTCAGGTTGGTGATGTCGTGCTCGGGCTTCGCCTTCAGATGCGCCTCGATCACGTCGAGGAGTGGCTTTCCGGCGCTGTCGGCAGCGAGTGCGATCTTCATGACTTCTCTCCCAAGGAACGTGTGACGGCATCGATGATGCCGATGAAACCGGCAGGATCCCAGGCGGACCGGCCGATGAAGAGCCCGTCAATATCCGACATGGCGGCCAGCTCGCAACAGTTCTGCGGGTTGACGCTGCCGCCGTAGAGGACTTTGAGCGGCGCGCCCGCGATCTCCGCCGTCACCGCCTTCAGCCTGCGGTGCTGGCCGTTGGCGAATTCAGGGTCCGCCGGAATGCCGCCCTCGCCGATGGACCAGACGGGCTCATAGGCGATGATCACCTTTTGGCGGGCGTCCTTGTCGACGTCGCGCAGGGCATAGCGTGTTTGCCGTGCGAGCACGTCCGCGGTGGCTCCCGCCTGATGCTCGCTCAGCGTGTCGCCGATGCAGACGAGGGGTGTGAGGCCGTGCCTCACCGCAGCGGCAACCTTGCGGGCGACCGTCTCGTCGGTCTCGCCGAAATGGCTGCGGCGCTCGCTGTGGCCGAGCTCGACGATGCGCGCGCCGCAGTCCTTCACCATCAAGGGAGATACTTCCCCGGTCCAGGCGCCGTGGTCGGCCCAGTGCATGTTTTGCGCGCCGACCTTCACCCTGGTGCCGGCCAGCAGGTCCGCCACCTCGGCAATGTAGGGGAAGGGCGGAATGACGAAGGGCTGGGCCTTCTCCGTCATCGCAAAGGCGCTCGCCTTCAGGGCCTCGGCGAAGGCGCGCGCCTCCGCGCGCGTCTTGTTCATCTTCCAGCTGGTGCCGATCCACGGCGTCTTCATCGATTGTATCCCGTGTTCGTGTAGGGCGCCCAGTAAGCGACCGACTCCCGGATGGCCGCCACCACGCTGCGGTCGGTGGGCTCGCGCTCGCGGAAGGCAAGCTCGAGGCAGAGCTCATTGTCCGTGCCGCCGCCCGCCTCCACCGCCGCGATGAGCTTCTCCGGCGTGATGCGGCCGTTCTCGTTGTACTGCGCGGTGAAGGGCCAGTGCCCGCCCTTGTTCATGGTCGACTGCTTGATGTGGATGATGGGCGACTGCGTGGCGAAGTCCCTGGCCCAGGCGTAAGGGTCAACATCCGCCGGGTTGGGCGAGGTCACGTCGCCGTGGTCGATGTCGACCATGGGCTTGAGCGGAATGGGAAGCCCCGCGGCGTCGATCCAGTCCTGCAGCGACTGCGTGTCTTTAAGTGTGTGGCCCAATTCGCGCCCCACCGACATCGGCTCCCAGAACAGCCAGGTGAGGCCGCGCGCCTTGGCGTGCTCGGCCACCTCGCGCCAGCCGTCCAGTCCGACCTTCATCAATTCCTCGCGGCGCGTGACGTCATCGTAATCACGAAAGGTGAAGATGCCGAACTGCGTGCCGATGGCGGGGGCACCGAGGTCGCCTGCGATGTCCGCCATACCCTTGAACCAGTCGATATAATATTGCCGCACTTCGGCATCAGGGTGGACGAAGTGGTTGAGCCGTCCATAGGGGCCCGTCATGATCGACGTGATCTTCGCACCCTTCTGCGCGCAGGCCTTCGCCATGCGGTCCGTCAGGCGCTTCACCGTCGTGGCGTTCCACGACGGGTTGATGAATTCATGCACCAGCTGGATGTGGCCGATGCCAACGTCCTCCGCCAGCGTGCCGATCAGGTCCTCCGGCTCCGCAAAGCGGTTCACGAAGGGGTTGGTGTTGACGGAGAGTGTAAATCCCATGTGGATGGCCTGCGGTTTTGCAGTGCAACAACGAATTTGGTTGACGCCGGAGCTTATCTGAAAAATATTGCACCTCAAGAAAAAATTTTCAAACGCGAACGGGAGAGTCGTTGACCCTGCACCAGCCAGCCCCTCAGGTGGATGAGGAGGCCGCACTCGCGGCCCGCGCTGCGTGGCTGCATTTCGCAGGTGGCAAGACGCAGGGCGAGGTGGCGGAGCTTTTGGGCGTGCAGAGCACCAAGGCCCACCGGCTGATTGCCAGGGCCCGCGCCGATGGTTTGATCCGCGTCTTCGTCGAAGGTCCCATTTCCGGCTGCATCGCGCTCGAGGAAAAGCTGAAAGCTGATTTTGGCCTCGGCTTCTGCGAGGTGGTGCCCAACATCGATGAGGGTCCGCTTCCGCTCCGCACGCTGGGCATGGCGGGTGCGCGCTATATCCGCCATCTCATCGAGGACGGCCGCCACCGGATGATCGGCATGGGCCATGGCCGCACGCTGGCCGCCGCGGTTGACCTGATGCCAAGCGTGCAGGCGCGGGGTACGCGCTTTGTCTCGCTGCTGGGTGGCCTGACGCGGCGCTTTGCAGCGAGCCCCTTCGACGTGATCCACCGCCTGGCGGAGCGCACCGCGGCGGAAGCCTATGTGATGCCCGTGCCGTTCTTCGCCAATACCGAGAAGGACCGCCGCGTTCTGGAATCCCAGTATGGCGTCTCGGACGTTCTCGCCATGGCGCGCGAGGCTGAACTCTACATCGCCGGCATCGGCGAGGTGGACGCGAAGAGCTTCATCGCCACCGCCGGCATGGTGGACGAGGAAGACGTCGATGAGGTCATGAAAACCGGCGCCTGCGCGGAAATCCTGGGGCATTTCTTCAGCGAGCATGGCCAGCATCTGCCCAATTCGGTGTCCGACCGCGCGCTTGCCCCGCGCTTTGCGGAACTGAAGAGCCACAGGATCGTCGCCCTCGCGGGCGGCACGTCAAAAACTCGGGCCATCCGCGCCATTCTCGAGCACGGACTTCTTTTCGGCCTGATCACCGACGAGGCGACAGCCAAGCGCCTCGTCTCGCTGAAACCGGGACGAGAGCCCGGCAAGAAGAACGGGAAAACCGCACCGGGCTAAGTCTCGATCAACGACGACCCCACAACAACTGGAGGAATGGGAATGTTTGATAAAGAAAAGGGCCTCTTCGAAGCCTTCGTGGCGAAGAAGATGAGCCGCCGTGAACTGCTTCAGGCAACCGGAAAGGCGGGCCTCTCGGCCTCGGCCGCCGGCTTCCTGATGACCCAGGCGCAGACCAGCGCCATGGCTGCTGACTTCGACTGGATGAAGTACAAGGGCTCGAAGCTCAAGCTTCTGCTCAACAAGCACCCCTATGCCGATGCGATGATTGCCAACATCGAAACCTTCAAGACGATGACCGGCATGGACATCTCCTGGGACATCTTCCCCGAGGACGTCTACTTCGACAAGGTGACGGCCGCCCTGTCCTCCGGCTCGACCGAATACGACGCCTTCATGACCGGCGCCTACATGACCTGGACCTATGGTCCGGCCGGCTGGATCACCGACCTGAACGAGTTCATCAAGGACCCGGCCAAGACCAATCCCAACTACAATTGGGAAGACATGCTGCCGGGCCTGCGCGCCTCCACCTCCTGGAACGGCGTTCCCGGCGGCGAGCTGGGCTCGGCTGATGCCAAGCAGTGGTGCGTTCCGTGGGGCTATGAGCTCAACAACATCTCCTACAACAAGAAGATGTTCGACAAGGTCGGCGTCGAGCCGCCGAAGAACATGGGCGAGATGGTCGAAGTCTCGGCCAAGCTCACCAAGGATCTGGGCGGACCCTACGGCATCGGCGTGCGCGGCTCGCGCTCCTGGGCCTCGATCCACCCGGGCTTCCTCTCGGGCTATGCCAACTTCGGCGAAAAGGACTTCACCGTCACCGACGGCAAGCTCAAGGCCGCGATGAACACCGCGGGCTCGAAGTCCTTCCACAACGACTGGGTCAAGATGATCCAGGATTCGGGCCCCAAGAACTGGTCGACCTACACCTGGTACCAGGTCGGCACCGACCTGGGTGCTGGCGCTTCCGCCATGATCTTCGATGCCGACATCCTCGGCTACTTCATGAACGGCGGCGACAACAAGGAAGCTGGCAACCTCGGCTACGCGCCCTTCGCGGCGAACCCGGCGGCGGCAGCTCCCACACCCAACGTGTGGATCTGGTCGCTGGCCATGAACAATGCCGGCACCCAGAAGGACGCCACCTGGTACTTCCTGCAGTGGGCAACCTCGGTCGAGCACGCGCTGTTCGGCGCGCGCAAGATGGACTTCGTCAACCCGGTTCGCGCCTCCGTCTGGAAGGACGAGGAGTTCCGCGGCCGTATCGACAAGTCCTATCCGGGCTATCTCAACCAGCATGACGTCTCGGCGCCGGGTGCGAAGATCTACTTCACCGCCCAGCCGCTGTTCTTCGACCTCACCACGCTGTGGTCCGAGAACCTGCAGAAGATGGTCGCCAAGGAAATCTCGGTCGACGAGGGCCTGGACACCATGGCTGCCGAAATGGACAAGAAGCTGGCCGAAGCCGGCCTTGGCTAAGTAGAACCGGCGCGCGGGGTTGCCGTCTCCCTGAGGCACCCCGCGCGCTTCCCCCCACCAGCCCGCGCGCGAAGAACGTAACCCACGCATGACTGCCGCCGCCGCACCATTGCGCAAGCCCGTGAAGCAGAGCCGCTTCATGCGCCGCGCCTTGCCTTACCTGCTCTCGCTGCCCGCGCTGCTGATGTGCATCGGGATCCTGATTCCGTTCTTCACCGCCGTTTACTACTCGATGCTGCGCTACCGGATGAACCTGCCCCAGATGAAGGGCTTCATCTGGTTCGACAACTACATCAACTTCTTCACCGACCCGAAATTCTGGAACACCGTCTATATCTCGCTGACCTATGCCTTCCTGACGGTGGGCCTTGAGCTGCTGCTGGGCCTTGCCATCGCCCTCCTGCTGCAGCGCCCGACGCGCTTCAACAACATCGCCTCGATCCTGCTGCTGCTGCCGCTGATGACGGCGCCGGCCCTCGCGGCGCTGATGTGGAAGCTGATGACCCATCCCGACTTCGGCGTCCTCAGCTATCTGCTCTCGCTCGCCGGCATCACTGATTTCAAATGGGCGTCCGATCCCTCGACGGCACTCTTCACCGTGGTGCTGGTGGACATGTGGGTCTACACGCCCTTCATGATGATCCTGCTGCTGGCGGGCCTGCGCTCATTGCCCAAGGCGCCCTTCGAGGCGGCGGCGCTGGACGGCGTGCCGAGAAGCTTCGTGTTCTTCCGCATCACGCTGCCCATGCTGATGCCCTATATCATCACGGCCACGCTGTTCCGCCTTCTGGACTCGATCCAGCAGTTCGACATCATCTACGCGATGACGCAGGGCGGACCCGGCGACAAGCTGCTGGTCTTCCAGGTGCAGGCCTATCTCGACTTCTTCCAGGCAACCAATGTGGGCCGTTCGGCTGCACTCATGATCATCCTCTGGGCGATCACCTATGCGCTGTCGAACGTCTTCATCAAGCAGTGGCTGAAGCTGCGCGAACGCGCCCACGGAGCGCACTGACCCATGGACCACACCTCCACATTCGAGAAAATCCTGCGCGGCGTGCTGATCACGCTGGTGCTGGTGTTCTTCCTGTTCCCGATCCTCTGGATCTTCCTGATGTCGCTGCAGACCAACGAGACGATCCTCAGGATCCCGCCTTCGCTGGCCTTCACGCCGATCATCGACAACTACACGGCCCTCATCACCGGCGAGCTGCGCACGGCGGCGGGCAGCCTGCAGCTGAACTTCATGCAGAACATGTTCAACTCGGTTCTGCTCTCGGTGTGCTCGGTGGCGCTCTCGCTGGTGCTGGGCGTGCCTGCGGCCTATGCCTTCGCGCGCTTCAAGTTCCGGCTGGGTGAGGACATCGCCTTCACGCTGCTATCCTTCCGCTTCGCGCCCGCCCTTCTCGTGCTGCTTCCATTGAGCCTTTATTTCAAGTCGATGGGGCTCACCAACACCTATATCGGCCTGATCTGGGTCTACCAGCTGATCTGCCTGCCGTTGATCCTGTGGATCGTGCGCGGCTACTTCGAGGATATCAGCCCCGACATCGAGCATGCCTACCGGATCGCCGGCAACAGCTGGTGGAAGACCTTCACCAGGATTTCGATCCCGCTCGCCAAGCCCGGCATCGCGGCGGCGGGCCTGCTCGCCTTCATCTTCGCCTGGAACAATTTCATCTTCGCGCTGATCCTGGCCTCGGCCGACAAGCAGCCCGTCACCGTGGGCGCGCTGGCCTTCGTCACGGCGTCCGGCATTCAGTATGGCCAGATCGCGGCCGCCATCATCATCTCGATCACGCCCACCCTGGCGCTGGCGCTTTATGCCCAGCGCTACCTGGTGGAAGGTCTCTCCATGGGTGCGGTGAAGGGATGAGCCAGCTCGTCATCAAGTCGCTGTCGAAGGCCTATGGGTCCTTCAAGGTTTTCGACGGCCTCGACCTTGCGGCGGGCGCGGGCGAGATCGTGGTGATCTTCGGCGGTTCCGGCACCGGCAAGACCATCCTGCTCCGCCTCATCGCGGGTGTGGAGGAACCCACCTCCGGGCTGATCGAAATCGGTGGTCACGATGTCGCCGACATCGCGCCCGAGCACCGCGGTGTGGGCATGGCGTTCCAGAACTTCGCGCTCTTCCCGCACATGTCGGCGGCTGAGAACATCGCAACGCCGCTCCGCGCCCTGGGCGTGGACGAAGGCAAGGTGACCGCGGGCGTGGCCAGGGTCGCGAAGCTCCTCAAGATCGATCATGTGCTGAACCATTCCCCGCGCGAACTGTCGAACGGGCAGAAGCAGCGCACCGCGCTGGCCCGCGCACTGGCCGCAAGCCCGCAGATCCTGTTGCTTGACGATCCGCTGCGCAACGTCGATGCCAAGCTCCGCTTCGAGATGCGCCTCGAACTGCCGCGGCTTCTCCGCCAGAGCGGCGCCACGGTTCTCTACGTCACGCAGGACTACAAGGAGGCGATGGCCCTGGCGGACCGCATCGCGGTTCTCGCGGGCGGCAAATTCGTTCAGATGGCATCGCCCGAGGACATCTATACGCGGCCAGCCACACTCGGCGTGGCGCGGCTGTTTGGCGATCCCTCGATCAACACGGCGGAGACGGTGATCGCGGTGGATGACGCGGGCGCACATGTGACGCTCAGCGGAACGCGGCTGCCGGTGCTTGCTGCCTATGCGGCACATGCGGGCCGCGCCGTTACCCTCGGCGTCAGGCCCGAGGCCGTGGATGTGGGCGCGCCGGATGGCCTGGCGGCGGAGGTCGTGGCGGTAACGCCGCTGAACGAGCGTACCGTTCTGCTGCTGCAGACCTCCAGCGGCTGGGAATTCCTTGCCTCGCTTCCCTCCTCGGCGTCTGTTCCCGAGGCGGGCTCCAGGCTTCATGCGCGCTTCGCCGATTGCGGCACCCATTTGTTTGACCGCCAGACGGGAGAGCGCCTCCATGGCTGAGCTCGCGATTACAAAGGTCGACAAGATCTACCGCTCCCGCAAGGGCGACGTGCATGCGGTGAAGGCGCTGGATCTCACCGTGAAGCCCGGCGAGATCGTGGCGCTGCTCGGCTCATCCGGCTGCGGCAAGACCTCGACGCTTCGCATGATCGCCGGCTTCGAGGAGGTGACGAACGGCGCAATCACGCTCGGCGGCAGGCCGATCCACACGCTGCCGCCCGCAGCGCGCGGCGTCGCCATGGCCTTCGAGGCCTATTCGCTCTACCCGCCGCTCACCATCGGCGAGAACATGTCCTTCGCGCTGAAGGCCTCGAAGCTTCCGCCGGCGGAGCAGGAGGCGCGCGTCAAGGCCATGGCCGAGATGCTGGAAATCGCCGACATCCTCAACAGGTATCCGAGCTCCGTCTCGGGCGGCCAGCAGCAGCGCGCCAGCCTGGGCCGGGCGCTGGTGCGTGATGCGGGGCTCTATCTTCTCGACGAGCCGATGGGCCAGCTCGAGCCGCAGCTGCGCGCGGTGCTGCGCGGCCGCATCAAGCATTACCTGCGTGAGCACAAATGCACGACCATCCTCGTCACCCATGACCAGACGGAGGCCAACGCGCTGGCCGACCGGATCGCGGTGATGGAAGGCGGCGTACTCCAACAGTTCGCAACACCTGCTGAACTCAAGGCGGCGCCCGCCAATCTCTTCACCGGAACCTTCATCGGCGAGCCGCCGATGAACGTGTTCGCCGCGTCCGTCTTGGCGGCTGCGGATCAGGTGAGCTTCCAGCTGGAGGGCGGCACCACCCTGACCTATCCGGCCTCCGACATCGACGCGGCCTTGCGCGCGCGGCTGGCCGGCATGCAAAAGGTGGACATCGGCATCAGGCCCCATGCGCTGCAGCTGGGCGATGGTCCTGTCCGGGGCAAGGTCATGGCCTGCCAGTGGCTGGGCGACCAGACGCATGTGGCGGTCGATGTGGCGGGGCGCACCGTGGTCTCGGCCTCCCAGGAGCGCGTGTCGCGAGCGCCGGGAAGCGACGTGGCGCTCGGCGTCGCGGCGCGTGACCTGCATCTCTTCGATCCCGCCAGCGGCGCCGCCATCGCCCACGGAGGCAGGCTCGCATGAGCGGCGGCATTCTCATCGGCATCGATGCCGGAACCTCCGTCATCAAGTCCGTGGCCTTCACCGTCACGGGCGAGCAGATCGCCGCCGCCGCCATTCCCAACCGCTACCAGACATTTCCCGATGGCGGCGCGGAACAGGACATGGCGCGCACCTGGGCTGACACGGCCGCGACGCTGAAGGAACTCTCGGAGAAGATTCCAGGCCTTGCCTCCCGCCTCGTCGCCATCTCGGTCACGGGCCAGGGTGATGGCATGTGGCTCATCGACAAGGCGGGCGAGCCCGTCGCCCCCGCCTGGCTGTGGCTCGACGCGCGCGCGGCCGCCATCACCGAGGACTTTGCGGCAAGCGCGCATTATCCGGCCCACTACAAGCGCACCGGAACCGGCGTCAATGCCTGCCAGATGAGCATGCAGCTGGCCTGGATGAACAGGAACCGGCCTGAGGTTCTGGCCCGCGCCGCCACGGGCTTCCACTGCAAGGACTGGCTCTATTACAAGCTCACGGGTGATCGCCGCACGGACCCGTCGGAGGCGAACTTCACCTTCGGCCAGTATGCGACGCGCAGTTATGCGCCCGAGGTGCTGGACGTGCTCGGTGCCTCCGATGCAAAGAGGCTCCTGCCAGAGATCGTCGAGGGCACGGAGGTCGCAGGCGGCCTGACAGCTGAGGCCGCGGCGCTCTCGGGATTGAAGGCCGGAACGCCCGTCACCCTCGGCTATGTCGACGTGCTGTGCACGGGGCTGGGCGGCGGGCTTTATGATCCCAAGGGCGAGACGGGCTGCACCATCGTCGGCTCCACCGGCATGCACATGAAGATTGCGCCCTCGGCGGCGCATGTGAAGCTCAATGCTGAGCTTTCGGGTTATACCATGTGCTTCCCCGTGCCCGGCATGTATGCGCAGATCCAGTCCAACATGGCCTCGACGCTGAACATCGACTGGCTGCTGGATGTGGGCCGTGACGTGCTGGCCTCGCAAGGGGTGGAACGCTCGCGCGGCGACCTGCTCAAGGGCCTCGATGCGCGGGTGATGGCGGCGGAGCCTGCCCGCGCCATCTTCCATCCCTACATCTCGCAGGCGGGTGAGCGCGGGCCCGTGATGGAGCCCGCAGCGCGCGCCATGTTCACGGGCCTCGAGCTGGGCATGGGCTTTGCCGAGATGATGCGCAGCGTGTTCGAGGGCCTGTGCTTCGCCTCGCGCGATTGCTATTCGGCGATGGGCGACATCCCGCGCGAGGTGCGTGTCACCGGCGGTGCTGCCCGCTCGCAGGCCCTGCGCGTGATGCTCGCCAGCACGCTCAAGGCCCCCGTGCGCAGCGTGCAGCGCGAGGAGGCGGGTGCGGCAGGTGCCGCCATGATGGCCGCCGTGCAGCAGAAGCTCTATCCGGACATGGATGCCTGCGCGGCGGAATGGGTCGACCCGCTGCTCGGTCCCGTGACCGAACCCGATCCGGCGCTGGCCCGCAGCTATGACGGCGCCTTCGCCATCTACAAGCAAACCCGCGAGACAATGCGCCCGGTCTGGCGCGCCATGGTGGCCAATCGTGCATCGTAAGATTTCCGTCATCGGTGACCGCTTCATGCTGTCCTCCATGTTCGAGGCGGCGCTGCGTGAGCGCTGCAGGCTTTTCGATCTCGACATCCGCACCCACGACATGCCCTGGCCGGATGAGCCGATGGAGCACGGCTATGCCGTGCAGGGCATGGACGGCCTCAAGGAATACATGGGCACGGCCGACGAGGTGGTGGAACTCGCGGGCGATGCCGAGATCCTCGTCACCCAGCTTGCCCCGCTGTCCGCATCGATCATGGACCGGCTGCCGAAGCTGAAATTCGTCGCGGTCTCGCGCGGCGGGCCGGTCAACATCGACATGAAGGCGGCGCGTGAGCGCGCCATCACGGTGGTCAATACGCCGGGCCGCAACGCGTCGGCGGTCGCGGAATTCACCATTGGCGCGATCCTCAGCGAGACCCGCAAGATCACCAAGGGCCATGACGCGCTGCGCCGCGGCGAGTGGCGGGGCGACCTCTACCGGGCTGACCTGACGGGCCAGGAACTCTCCGAGATGACAGTGGGCCTCATCGGCTATGGCGAGGTGGGCCGCCGCGTGGTCAAGCTTCTGAAGGCCTTCGGCTGCCGCATCCTGGTGAGCGACCCCTATGTGCAGCTCACCGCCGACGACCTGAACGACGGCGTGATCCAGTGCTCCATCGAGCGCGTTCTGGCGGAGGCTGACGTCATATCGCTCCATCCGCGCGTCACCGCTGAAACCACGAAGATGATCAACAGGGACAGCATTGCCCAGATGAAGGACGGCGCCTACCTCATCAACACGGCGCGCGGGCCGCTGGTCAATTATGACGATCTCTACGAGGCGCTGGTGTCCGAAAAGCTCGGCGGCGCCATGCTGGAGACCTTCGACGTTGAGCCGGTGCCGCCCGACAACCGCTTCCTGAAGCTCTCCAACGTCACGCTGACCCCCCACATCGCGGGTGCCTCGGTCAAGACGGTCAGCTATGCGGCAGGCCTGGCGGCGGAGGAAGTGCGCCGCTATCTTGCGGGTGAGCCCGCGCTCAACAGGTGCTGACGGATTTCGGGCATGCAGGAGATGAAGCCGGTCGATCTCGTTGTCATCGGGGGCGGCGTCAATGGCGCCGGCATCGCGCGCGATGCGGCGGGCCGCGGCCTCTCCGTGATCCTCTGCGAGAAGGATGATCTCGCCCAGGGCACCTCCTCGCGCTCGGGAAAGCTCATCCACGGCGGCCTGCGCTATCTCGAATAGTATGCATTCCGCCTGGTGCGCGAGGCGCTGATCGAGCGCGAGGTGCTGCTGG
>CAIYXE010000497.1 GCA_903930095.1 uncultured Hyphomicrobiales bacterium | reverse complement strand
GCCATGCAGCCGCACTCCGCATCGATCACGTGCTGGGCTTCGCCCGCCAGTTCTGGGTACCCGAAGGTTCCGAAGGGCGTGACGGCGCCTATGTGCGCTGTCCGCTGGATGCCCTGATCGCGGTGACGGCCCTCGAGAGCCGGAAGCACCGTTGCCTCGTCGTGGGCGAGGATCTCGGCACTGTTCCGGACGGCCTGCGGGAGAAGCTGGCGGCAGCGAACATCTTTTCCTACCGCGTGCTGTGGTTCGAGCGGGAGGGGCAGGGCTTCAAGCCACCGGCACGCTACCCGGCACGCGCCCTGGCCTGCCTTGCCTCGCATGATCTTCCGACCTTCACCGGGTGGCGCGCCGGGCGCGACATCGAGATCGCACATGCCATCGGCCAGGTGGCGGCGGCGGATGTTCCCGCGCGGATGGCCGCGCGCGCCACGGAGGCGGGCCTGCTCGACCGGCTTGCGGCTGCGGGCAAAAATGACGCGACCTCAGCCAGCGCTGCCGTCCACCGCCTCGTGGCGCAAACACCCTCGCAGATCATGATGGTGCAGGCTGACGACCTGAGCGGCGAGGCGGACCCCCTCAATGTTCCAGGCACAGACCGCGAATGGCCCAACTGGCGCCGGCGGGTAGGCGTGCCGGTTGAGGACCTCGGCGCAAGCGCATCCGCCCGGGCCATTCTCACGGCGGTAAAACAGGAGCGGCCGGAATGACACGGCGGGTCAGGATCGAGAAGGTGGAGCCTCTGTCGCACAACTGGGTGAAGCTTGACCGCTATACCATCCGCTACATACGCCAGGACGGCACGGAGGACACGCTGGTGCGCGAGGTCCACGACCATGGCCACGGCGCCAGCGTGCTGCCCTTTGACGCGCAGCGCGGCACGGTTCTGCTGGTCCGCCAGTTCCGCCTGCCGGCTCATCTCGCGGAGGGCGGGGACGGCTTCATCATCGAGGCCTGCGCAGGCCTGCTCGACGGCGACGACCCCGCCGCCTGCGCCAGGCGCGAGGCTGAGGAAGAACTGGGCGTCAGCATTTCCGGTCTCCGCCACATGGCGACCACCTACGCGACGCCGGGCTGCGTGACGGAGCGGATCGCGCTGTTCCTCGCCGACTACGACCATGAGGCACGGATCAGCGAGGGCGGCGGGCACGCCCATGAGGGCGAGGACATCGAGGTGCTTGAAATGACCTTCGACGACATGCGCCGCATGGTGAAGGATGGCCGCATCAGCGATGCGAAGACGGTGATGCTCAGCCTGTTCCTTGAGCGTGAGCTTGGCCTTCCGCCGCTGTGAAGCCGTCCTTCCGGATGATGCGGGTTTTCGCGCCGTCGGCTTCGAAGCTGACGCCGAAGCGGCCCCCGCCGTAGAGCGGCAGCAGGCAGCGGTAGATGAAATGCCGGGGTGTTCCGCCCATGTGCCGGGCGGCCAGGTTGAGCATGAGCGTGGCCTGCAGCGGCCCATGCACCAGCAGGTTCGGGTATCCCTCCTCCACGGCATGGGCGAGGTCATAGTGGATGCGATGGCCGTTGAAGGTGACGGCGGAAAAGCGGAACAGGAAAAGGGCCGAGGCATCCACCGTCATGTCCGCTCCCAGCAGGTCCTCGTCGGAGCCGGGAAGCGGCGCCTGGGCGGCGGCCGCCTCGCGGAAGACGAGATCCTGGCGCTCACGGATGGCAAGGCTGTCCTCACCCTCGATCTCGTGCAGGAT
>CAIYXE010000496.1 GCA_903930095.1 uncultured Hyphomicrobiales bacterium | reverse complement strand
TGACCGCCATCAAGTTCAATCACCAGCTTCGCCGAATGGCATGCGAAGTCGGCAACAAAACCGGCAATCGGAACCTGCCGGCGAAAATGCCGCCCTTCCGCCTTCAACTTCCGCAGCTGTTGCCACAGCACGCGCTCGGCCGGCGTGGCATCGGCACGGAGGGATCGCGCAAACCGGTTTGCCACAGCCAGCCCCCCACCCCTGCCCCTCCCCACGAGGGGGAGGGGAACTTCATTGGACATAGAAATCACTGCGTCAACAAAGGTCCCCCTCCCCCTTGTGGGGAGGGGTAGGGGTGGGGGTGGCTGCCGCGAGCCCATCATCTCAATACACACGCGCCTTCGGCTTGATGTAATCAATGTCACTCGACATCGTGTAGTCATGCACCGGGCGATAGCCCAGGGTGACGGTCTTCTTGTCGCGGTCGGCCCAGGCCAGCGAATGCTTCATCCAGTTGGCGTCGTCGCGGTTGGGGAAGTCCTCGCGGGCATGTGCGCCGCGGCTTTCCTTGCGCGCTTCGGCGCTGACCACGGTGGTCGCCGCCTGCAGGATGAGGTTCTCGAATTCCAGCGTCTCGATCAGGTCGCTGTTCCAGACAAGCGACCTGTCGGTGACGCGAATGTCATCGATCCCCTTCCAGACATCGGCCAGGCGCTTCACACCCTGCGCCAGCGTCTCGCCGGTGCGGAACACGGCGGCGTCTTCCTGCATGGTCTTCTGCATGCGGGCGCGCAGTTCGGCGGTGGGCGTGCCGCCATTTGCATGGCGGTAATGGTCAACACGGGAGACGGCCATCTCTCCGGCATCGGCAGGCAGCTCCGCGTGCGGCGCATTGGGCTTCACCAGCTCCACGCAACGCAGGCCCGCCGCGCGGCCGAACACCACGAGATCGATCAGCGAGTTGGAGCCCAGCCGGTTGGCGCCATGGACAGAGACGCAGGCCGCCTCACCCACCGCCATCAGGCCCGGAACGGTCTTCTCGGGGTCAGACGGGTCGCCCGCCAGCACCTCACCGTGATAGTTCGTCGGGATGCCGCCCATGGTGTAGTGCACGGTGGGCAGGATGGGGATCGGCTCGCGCGTCACGTCAACGCCTGCGAAGATCTTGGCCGATTCGGAGATTCCGGGAAGCCGCTCATGCAGCACCTTGGGGTCGAGATGCTCCAGATGCAGGTGGATATGGTCCTTGTGCTCGCCAACACCGCGGCCTTCGCGGATCTCCATGGTCATCGAGCGCGAGACGACATCGCGCGATGCCAGGTCCTTGGCGGAGGGCGCATAGCGCTCCATGAAGCGCTCGCCCTCAGAGTTGGTCAGATATCCACCCTCGCCGCGCGCTCCCTCGGTGATGAGGCAGCCCGCACCGTAGAGTCCCGTCGGATGGAACTGCACGAACTCCATGTCTTGGACTGGAAGGCCCGCGCGCAGCACCATCGCATTGCCATCGCCTGTGCAGGTGTGGGCGGAGGTCGCGGAGAAATAGGCGCGGCCATAACCGCCCGTGGCAAGGATCGTCTCATGCGCGCGGAAGCGGTGGATCGAGCCGTCTTCCATGCACATGGCCACGACGCCGCGGCAGGCGCCATTCTCCATGATCAGGTCGAGCGCGAAATACTCGATGAAGAACTCCGCCGAATAGCGAAGGCTCTGGCCATAAAGCGTGTGCAGCATGGCGTGGCCGGTGCGGTCGGCGGCGGCACAGGTGCGTTGCACCGGGGGGCCGTCGCCGAAGTTCATCATGTGGCCGCCGAAGGGGCGCTGGTAGATCTTGCCCTCCTCGGTGCGCGAGAAGGGCATGCCGAAATGCTCGAGCTCATAGACGGCGGTTGGCGCGTTTCGGCAGAGATATTCGATGGCGTCCTGGTCGCCCAGCCAGTCGGCACCCTTCACCGTGTCATACATGTGCCAGCGCCAGTCATCAGCACCCATGTTGGCGAGCGAGGCGGCAATGCCGCCTTGCGCGGCCACCGTGTGCGAGCGCGTGGGGAAGACCTTGGAGATGCAGGCCGTCTTGAGGCCCGCCTGCGAGGCGCCCAGCGTGGCGCGAAGCCCTGCGCCGCCCGCACCCACCACGACGACGTCATAGCTGTGGTCCGTCACCGGATAGGCGCGGCCGCCGAAGGTGAAGCTCTTGGGCGCCTTCTTCTTGGTTTCGACAACAGCCATCAGAGTCCGAAGCTCATCTTGAGGATTGCATAGAGTGCCGCGACGCCCATCGCCGCGGTGAAGAAGGTGTTGAGCAGAAGCGCTGCAAGTTTGCTGGCCGGCGCATGGACATAGTCCTCGAT
>CAIYXE010000495.1 GCA_903930095.1 uncultured Hyphomicrobiales bacterium | reverse complement strand
GCAGCATGTCGGCGTGGGGTGCAATGCGCTCGAGATCGCGCGCGAGATTGCACAGGTCGGCCGACCACATGGAGAATTCGGCAAGGCAGCGGCCGCGCGCGAGGCCGTCGAACCAGCCGGGCTGAGGATTAGGCATGATGAGTCTCCTGAATGAAGCGGCTGAGCGCATCGCGGAAGCCTGCCTCATAAGCCTCCCGCCCGCGCGTCTTGGGGGGAATCTCCACAAGCCGTGCGCTGGGAATGAGGTTGGCGAGATGGCGTGCATGGGCAATCGGGTGGACCACATCTTCCCCGTGGCCGATGACGAGTGTAGGAACGGAAAGAGAAGACAGCTGCGCCTCCATCACGCCCGGCCCGTCGCGCGAGATGCGCGTGAGCAATTCAGACGTCACCGCGCGCGGCTGCCTGTGGAAGAAGCCGGTGAGAGAGGCGAGATTGTCAGGTGCCTCCGCCGCCAGCATCTGGCCCGTTGCTGACGCGAGGAAGCCATTCACCTCATCCGCCGAGGCGGGCTGCTGAAGCATCAGGCCCACCTCGAGATTGGGCGTCATGTTGGACGGCGCCGGATGCGTGGTCCAGGCCGGCCGCGCAATCACCAGCCCCGCCACACGCTGCGGCGCCAGGCAGGCAATCCGCATTGCAATCGCAGCACCCATGGAGATGCCGCCGACGATCACGGGACCGTCGCTGAACGTTGCCATGGCCGCCAGCACATCGTCGGCAAACGTAGCAATGGAGACGTTCCCGACTGCACCCGCAGGACTCTCGCCATGCCCGCGGCAATCGAGCACGGCCAGCCGCGCGCCCTCAGGAAACACCGCCGCAGGCTGGGCCGCATCGCCGCAGAGTCCGTGCTGGAAGAAGACGATTGGCCCTTCCCCCTCCTGCACATGCAGCGCAAGGGCGAGCCCATCACGGTCCAGACGCATGGTTCGGAAGCCCTTCACAGCGCCTGCCGCTGCTGCCTGAGGAAGGCCGCAACGGCCGGCGCCTCATCCGCTCCGAAACCATGCGCAACCAGCGGGCCATCGAAGCCCGCAGCCCTCAGCGCCGAGAGGAAATGCGCGAAGTCAATGACGCCCTTGCCCGCCGTCGCAACGCTGCCATCAGCCGCCCTGTCCTTCGCATGCGCCATCACGATGCGGTCCGCCAGCAGATCGATAGCGCGCGCGATGATCTCGCGGCGTTGGGCATCCTCTGCCTCCTCCGCGAGGTTCGCGGGGTCGAGCACGATGCGCAGCCGCTTTGACTTCATCTCGTCGATCAGGCGGCGCGCGGCGCTAGCACCGTTCACCATATTGCCGAGTTCGGGCTCGATGCCGAGAAGCACGTCATGCTCATCTGCAATGCCAATCGCAACCTCGAAGGCGCGCAACAGGTCGCGCCAGGCTTCGGGAGAATCATTCTCCGGATGATGCCGCCACTGATCCTCCGCGTCGCGCGTGCCGGTGCAGAGGGTGACGAGCGGGCACCCCATCTGCCGGCTGGCGGCGGCGATGATGGCGAGGCGCCGTTCGCCGACGCGCCTGACGGCCACGTCCGGATGGATCATGTTGTAGGTGCCAGACAGCGCCATGATCTGCTGGCCAGTTTGCATCGCAGCCTGCGCCACAGCGCGCGTGATCTCCGGCGAAATCGCATCTGGCATGGACGGCTGGCCCGAGCAGGCCATGTTGTATTGCACGCCTTCGAAGCACGCCGCTGCCGCTTGCGCGAGCACGGTTGCGGGGTCGCTGCCGGGGAAGGTCTTGGCGAAGACGCCGATCCGCATCACAGCCGCCCGGACACCTCGTCGAGGCGGACCTTGCGGCCCTCCGCGGCGGATGTGGCGATGGCCAGCATGGCGCGCACCGAGGCGATGCCGTCTTCGATGCCCGCTCCGGTGAGCGGCACATCATCGAGAATGGCGCGGGCAAAGCCTTCGAGCTGGCGGCGGTAGAAATGCCCGTCAGCGCCGAGCGGGCGGTAGGATTGGCCGTCACGCTCCCGGAAGATGTCGACCTCGGATGTCTTGTAGTACCACGGATTGAAGGTCTTGCCGGTGACGGAGCCGTTCTGGCCATAGATCTGGAAGCCTTCATGCCAGTCCATGCGCACGGCAACAGTCAGGTCGAGATGACCCAGCGTGCCCGATGCGAAATCAACGTCCACGAACCAGCAATGCATGCCCTTGTTGCGCGACAGCCGGGCATTCACTGCCGTGATGTCGCCCGCGAAATAGCGCGCCGTATCGACCAGGTGGCAGCCATGGGCCAGCATGTAATAGCGGGTGAGATCGGCCTTGGGATCTTGGCTGGGCTTCAGCGCATTGGCTGACTTGACGATGAGCGGCTGCACCGCATCCGTCATCGCGTAACGGTGGGTGCTGTCGCAATACCAGGCCTTCAGCGCAACGATCTCGCCCATCTCGTCTGCGATGAAGCGCTTGGCCTCCTGCAGGCCGATGTCATAGCGCTTCATGTGGCCGACCTGGAAGCGCTTGCCGCTCAGCGCCACTTCGCGCTCAAGCTCCAGCACGTCCTCGAGGCCGATGCCCACGGGCTTCTCGCACAGCACGTGCTTTCCTGCCTTCAGCGCCTTGATGGAGGCTGGCACATGGAAGGCATCGGATGTGGCGATGATCACGGCATCGAGCTTCGGATCGGCCAGCATCTCGTCATAGTCGCCGTAGGATTTCTCAGGCGCATGCGTCCACGCCATGCGTTCGCGCAGGTCCGCGGCCACGTCGCAGATCGCGTAAAGGCGCGCGTTGGAGGCCTTGGTGCAGCTTTCGAAATGTCCGGCCTGGGCGATGGGGCCGCAACCCAGAACGCCCACATTGAGCTTGGCCGTCATCCTCTCATCGCACCCGCGTACCCGTCGCGGCGTCGAAGACAAAGAGGCGGTCCTTGCTGAAGGAGATGCCGATGTTCTCGCCCGTGGCGCCCGCGAAGTCCTTGTGCGCCTTGACGGTGAGCATGTCCTCGCCCGCCTTGACGGTGACGAGCGTGTGGTCGCCGATGAGCTCCACCGTATAGATTTCGGCGGCGAGATTGCCCTGCCCCGGCGCCGTGACCGAGCAATCCTCAGGCCTGGCGCCGAGGATCGCCTTGTCGAGCTTGCCCGCGACGGGCACCTCCACCTTGCCGCCGCGCGTCTGGAAGGTGCTGCCCTCCAGCGAGCCGTGCACCACGTTCATCGGCGGCGAGCCGATGAACTGTGCGACGAAGAGGTTGGCGGGGTCGTTGTAGATCTTGGCCGGCGT
>CAIYXE010000494.1 GCA_903930095.1 uncultured Hyphomicrobiales bacterium | reverse complement strand
CGCGTCCGCCATGGCGATGGCGGCCGCGTTTTCCGTCTGGTGCCTTCTCAGAAACAACGAAGGCCGGGCACTGGGGTTGCTCGGTGTGTGGTTCGTTACGGCGGCGGCGGCGCTTCTCGTGCTTTTTCTGCTCGACATCGACTTCGGCTTGACGCCGGTCGAGACGTCGAGTTGGGGCGGTCTCCTTGTCACGCTGGTCGTCTCCGTCACCGGAATCGCAGCCTCGCTGCCGCTCGGCATCCTGCTGGCGCTGGGGCGCCGTTCGCGCATGCCGGTGGTCCGGCTGCTGTCGGTGATCTTCATCGAGATCTGGCGGGGTGTGCCGCTCATCACGGTGCTGTTCATGTCGAGCGTGATGCTGCCATTGTTCCTTCCTGAAGGCATGCGTTTCGACAAGCTGCTTCGGGCGCTGATCGGCATTTCATTGTTCTCCGCCGCCTATATGGCGGAAGTTGTGAGGGGCGGTCTGCAGGCCATCGGCAAGGGCCAGTACGAGGGCGCCATGGCGCTCGGCCTCTCCTACTGGCAAATCATGCGCAAGATCGTGCTGCCGCAGGCACTGAAGGTTTCGATCCCAAACATCGTGGGCAATTTCATCGGCCTGTTCAAGGATACGACGCTCGTCATGATCATCGGCCTCTATGACTTCCTGGGGATCATTACCGCAGGAACGCAGGACGCCAAGTGGGCCTCGCCACAGACGGCGAATACTGGCTATTTTGTGGCCGCTGTCATCTACTGGGTGTTCTGCTTCGGCATGTCGCGTTATGCGATGTTCACCGAACAGCGGCTCGGTGCCGGCACGAGGAGATAGACAGTGGATGTGACGCCCGTCATCGAGATTGCTGGACTGAACAAGTGGTTCGGGGACTTCCATGTCCTGCGTGACATTGAACTCCATGTCTGGAAGGGCGAGCGCATCGTGATCTGCGGACCATCTGGGTCCGGCAAGTCGACGCTGATCCGATGCATCAACCGGCTCGAGGAGCATCAGAAGGGCCGGATCGTGGTTGATGGGACGGAGCTTACAGCGGACATCCGCCGCATCGATGAGGTCAGGCGCGACGTCGGCATGGTGTTCCAGCATTTCAACCTGTTTCCTCATTTGACAGTTCTCGAGAACTGCACGCTCGCGCCGGTCTGGGTGAGGAAGTTGCCCAAGCGCGAGGCGGAGGAGACCGCGATGAAATTCCTGACGCGGGTCAAGATTCCCGAGCAGGCGCTCAAATATCCCGGCCAGCTCTCCGGCGGGCAGCAGCAGCGCGTGGCGATCGCACGTGCGCTCTGCATGAATCCAAAGATCATGCTGTTCGATGAGCCGACATCGGCACTCGATCCTGAGATGGTGAAGGAAGTTCTGGACACAATGGTGAGCCTGGCGGAAGAGGGCATGACCATGCTGGTCGTGACCCATGAGATGAGCTTCGCCAAGCAGGTGGCCAACCGGGTCATCTTCATGGACCAGGGCCAGATCGTGGAACAGAATGTGCCTGACGCGTTCTTTTCCAACCCGCAGAACGAGCGTACGCAACTGTTCCTGAGCCAGATCCTGAAGTGAGCTTGTGGGCCATCCCGCGCCGGGCTAGTTTCGTGTTGATGACGGAGGAATCATGAAACGGCTTCTTGCGGCGGCAGCGCTCTTCCTCGGGCTTACATCCAGCCTTTATGCGGCAACCCTTGATGATATCAAGGCGCGCGGGCAACTGAATTGTGGCGTCAACCCGAACCTCCAGGGCTTTGCCGCCAAGGGCGAGGATGGCACATGGGCGGGCTTCGACGTGGACTTCTGCCGGGCGCTTGCTGCCGCCGTGCTGGGCGATCCCGGCAAGGTCTCCTATGTGCCGTTGAATGCCCAGCAACGCTTCGATGCGCTTGGCACTGGGGCAATCGACGTGCTGTCGCGCAACACCACATGGACCATGGAACGCGAGACAAAGCTGCCATTGCGGTTTCCTGGCATCTCCTATCATGACGGTCAGGGCTTCATCGTGAAGAAGCTCTTAGGCGTAACCTCGGCCCTCAACCTTTCGGGCGCTGCCATCTGCTTCCAGACGGGCACGACAAACGAACTCAATGTCGAGGACTTCTTCCGCGAGAAGGAGATGGCCTTCCAGCTCATCCGGTTCGACAAGCTCGATGAGCTCATCAAGGCCTTTGACGAAGGCAAGTGCGACACCTTTACAACTGACGTCTCTTTCCTCTATGCCGTGCGCCTCAGGCTTGCCAATCCCGACGATGCGATCGTGCTGCAGGACGTGATCTCGAAGGAGCCATTGGGCCCGGTCGTGCGTCAGGGTGACGAGCAGTGGTTCAACATCGTGCGCTGGACACTTTTCGCACTGATCAACGCCGAGGAGATGGGCGTGACGGCGGCGAGCGTCGACCAGTTCAAGGCAGACTCGAAGCGCGCTGACATCCGCCGCCTGTTGGG
>CAIYXE010000493.1 GCA_903930095.1 uncultured Hyphomicrobiales bacterium | reverse complement strand
TTCGCGCCCACCCATGGTGTTGCCATTTCGCAGGTGAGCGGATCAAAATCGGTGAAGCCGAAATCCTGGGCAAGCGCGCGGATCAGCGATTGGTCGCCCGCTTCACCGAGGCCACGCGGCACGCGGCTAAGGGCTGCGAGAAGGTCGGTTTCGAGGCGGCCTTCAGGCGACTGGCCGAGAATATGCAGGCCATCGCGAATCTGGGCTTCCTTGAGGTCACAGAGATAGGAATCGAGGCGCTGCAGGTCGGCGTCCTCTTCGCCGGTGAACCCCGCGTCGATATCGAGGCGTGAGGACTTGGTGAGGTCGAGGATATCCCGCCGCAGCGAGTCCCTGCGCCGCGCATCGAGGCCGGAGGCGAGGTAGAACTCATCGACGAGGGCCTCGAGATCCTTCAGGGGACCGTAAGTCTCCGCACGCGTCAGCGGCGGGGTGAGGTGGTCAATGATGACGGCACCCGTGCGGCGCTTGGCTTGCGTTCCCTCGCCGGGGTCGTTGACGATGAAGGGATAGAGCTGCGGCAGGGGACCCAGCGCGATCTCCGGCAGGCATTCGGGCGAGAGCGCATTGGCCTTGCCCGGCAGCCATTCGAGATTGCCGTGCTTGCCGTTGTGAATAACGGCATGGGTTTGGAAGTGATGGCGGAGCCAGAAATAGAAGGCCAGATAGCCGTGCGGGGGGAGCAGGGCAGGGTCGTGATAGGTGGCTTTCGGATCGATGTTGTAGCCGCGCGCCGGCTGGATCGCCACGGCGGCATTGCCGTAGAGGCGGACGGGGAGGTGGAAGGCGCCATTGGCGAAGAAGGGGTCGGAGGAGGGATCACCCCAGCGTTCGGTGATCCGTGTGCGGATGGAGTCAGGCAGTCGGGCGAAATGCTTCGCGTAATCTGCAAGAGCAAAGGATGCCCGGGTCAAGCCCGGCGAAGGTGAGCTCTCCCAATTCTCACCATGCCCGGGCTTGATCCGGCCATCCTTTGCATTCGTCGGACCACGCTGCAGGTCTTCGATGATGCTGTTTCCGGTCTCGGGGAAATCTCCAACCGAATAGCCCTCGGCCTTCATCGCTTGGAGGATGGCCACGGTGCTGGCGGGCGTGTCATAGCCCACGCCATTGGCGATGCGGCCGTCCTTGTTGGGATAGTTGGCAAGGATGATCGCCAGCTTGCGTTCAGAAGGCGGCGTGCGGCGGAGCTTCACCCAGTTGGCGGCGAGGTCGGCCACGAACTCCACGCGGTCCGTCACCTCGCGGTAGGTGACGATCCGGCATTGGGTGCCCTCGTGCCACAGGCTGTCAGCCTTGAAGGAGATGGCGCGGCTCATGATGCGGCCGTCGAGTTCGGGCAGCACGACATTCATCGCGAGGTCGCGGGCGTTGAGGCCCTGGGCGCTCTCCCGCCAGCTTTCTTCCGATGAGCCGGACAGAACCACCTGCAGCACCGGGCAATCATGTGCGGCCAGCGGATCAGCACTGCCGCCGGAGGCCACCGCAAAGCTTGTGGCGTTGAGGATCACGTCCGGCGCGCGCAACCCCTCATTCAGCAATTCAACCGAGGTGCGGTCCTTGAGGCTTGCGACGTAGAAGGCGCGGGTGCCGATGCCGCGCGCATGCAGCGCGCCGGCCAGAGCATCGATCGGGGCCGTCTGTGCACCTTCAAGAACCGAGCGGTAGAAGACGATGGCGGCGAGCGGCTGGCCCTCAACGGAGGTGTCGCGATAAAGGCCGGCTTTTGGCAGTTCGCGCGCCGGCGGCGGAGCCTCCGTGCCCTCGAGAAGATGCCGGCAATAGGCGAGGAAGGCTTGCGCATTCTCGGCTCCACCCGAGACGAGATAGTTCCGCAAGCGCTCGCAGTGGTGGGGGGCAAGCGTCGAGCGGCACGTCAGGTCCGGGTCGGGCTGTGCGTCACCGGGCAGCACGCAGAGCAGGATGCCGCGTTCGCGTGCTGCATCCGTGACCTGATCGAGCCCATAGCTCCAGTAGGATGCGCCACCGAGGATGCGGAGCACGACGAGCTTCGCATGGGACAGGGTCTTCTCGATATAGAGATCAACTGAGAGCGGGTGCTGCAGCTGCAGCAGATTGGCAAGGCGCAGCGGGCAGGGGCACT
>CAIYXE010000492.1 GCA_903930095.1 uncultured Hyphomicrobiales bacterium | reverse complement strand
CCCGCCTCAATGCCGGAGCCAAGGCCGAAATGGAGCTGGATGTCGGGCAGGGGGGCGGTCTTGTCCGAATACCAGAAGGCACCCGTCTCGAAGAGGCTTGAGGCCGCGGGCCCGCGCTTGAACATCATGTACTGAAGCCCCGCCCACAGGGCCAGGTGCGGCTTGGCGTAGGCATCATAGCTGTGGGGGCCGGAGCATTCGGCAATGGTGAAGAGGTCGAGATGGTCTTGCAGGTTCCGCCCGACACCGGGAAGATCGTGCAGGGGGGAGACGCCAACGGATTTAAGCTCATCCGCAGGCCCGATCCCCGATTGCAGCAGAAGCTTTGGTGAGCCGATGGCGCCCGAAGTGACGATAACCTCGCGTTCCGCGCGCAGCGTTTCGCGGCCGCTCGCGCCCATGATCTCAACCCCTACGGCGCGCGATCCCTCGAGCACGATCCTCGCCACCTGGACGCCCATGCGCACCGTGAGGTTCCGGCGTTCCGCGGCGGGGCCCAGATAGGCTGAGGCCGCGGAGGAACGCCGGCCGTCCCGCTGTGTCAGCTGGTAGAAGCCCGCACCTTCCTGCCTTGCCCCGTTGAAGTCAGGATTATAGGGAATGCCATATTGCTGCGCCGCCTTGATGAACGCATCGGCAACGGGCAGCGGGGCGAGGGGCATCGAGACGCCGAGCGGACCGTCGGCGCCATGGAACTCGTTGACGAAGCGCTGGTTGCCCTCGGCGCGGCGGAAATAGGGAAGCAGCGTGCGGTGGTTCCAGCCATGGCAGCCGTGGTCGCGCTCCCATGCATCATAGTCGTCGGCATTGCCGCGCGTGTAGATCTGCGCGTTGATCGAGGACCCGCCGCCGATCACCTTGGCCTGCGTGTACCACAGCACGCGTCCGTTCATGTGCTTCTGCGGAACGGTGGACCAGCCCCAGCTGGCAACGCCCTTCGTCATCTTGGCGAAGCCCGCGGGGATCTGGAACAGCAGGCCCTTGTCGCTGCCGCCCGCCTCGAGAAGCAGCACGTTCACGTCGGGGTCCTCGCTCAGCCGCGCGGCAATGGCGCAGCCTGCCGAGCCGCCGCCGGTGATGATGAAGTCATATGCCAAGATCGCTCGCCCCTGATTGTGATCGGAGGCGGAGAATAGCAACTCCACGCAAGCTTGGAAGGCAAATTTAGTCCGGCGCTTGCAGGAGGCTAATCGTTTAGCTAAACGTTTATCAGGCGCGAATAAGCGCCGGAACACGGGAGGACCACATGTACACCAAGCAAGCCCTCCGGGAACTGGGCGTCAAGCCCGGCACGCTGAGCCCGGAACAGTTGAAGCAGTTCGACGAGCAAGGCTACATCATCGTCGAGAACGTCCTCACGCCGGAAGACTGCCAGCGGATGCGCGACGCCTTCGAACGCATCCATGCCGCCGAGAACGAGAGGGGCGGTCATGAAGTCCATGTGGAGCCGGGTGCGCGAAGGCTCTCCAATATCTTCAACAAGACCGACGCCTTCGACAAGTGCCTGTGGATCCCTGAGGTGCTGGCGGCATCCGCCTACGCGCTTGGCGAGATCAAGGTGCATGGCGCCAATCTGCGCGACCCCGTGAAGGGCTACGGCCAGCAGGACCTGCACGTCGACGTGCCGAAGAAATTCGCCGATGACTGGTGGGTGGTGAACTCCATGGTCATGTTCGACGACATGACGCGCGACAACGGCCCGACGCGCATCGTGCCCGGCTCGCAGTGGTGGGCGCCGATCAATGTCCCTTATGTGAATATCGGTGACTGGACGCCAGAGCCGCTTTCAGCGGCCGACCAGGCACGCGTGCCAGCCGACCTCTCGGCGCCCTATCCGGGCGAGATGCTTGTTGAGGCCCCGGCGGGTTCCGCCATCATCTGCAATTCATCGATGTGGCACAGCGGTACGCTCAAGACGTCCGATAAGCCCCGCCGCATGCTGCACCTCACCTATACGCGGCGCGACCTGCCGCAGCAGCTCCTGCAACTCGATTACCTGACGCCCGAACTCTACAACCGCATGAGCCCCATCAAGCGCTACCTGCTCGAGATCGAGCCGCCAGCACCTGGCGACGGCATCCTTCGGCAACCGAAGAAAGACCATCAGGGCTGGTGGAATTGAAGCAGCGGGCTCCCTTCCCCGAAGGCTGCTCATGGCGACGATGAAGGATGTGGCGCGGGCGGCTGGTGTCAGCGTCTACACCGTCTCGGCCACGCTCTCCGGTTCGGCTCCGGTGAGCCCGGAACTGAAGGCCCGCGTGAGGCAGGCGGTGAAGGCGCTCGGTTATGAGCGCAACTCCGTTGCCAGCGGCTTGCGCCAGGGAACGTCCTCGCTGATCGGCCTCGTCGTGTCGGACGTCACCAATCCGTTCTTCACCGAGCTTGTGGACCGCATCCAGATCGAGGCGCGCCAGCACGGCTATTCCGTGCTTCTCGGCATCAGCGGCCATGACGTGGCGCGGGAGGCGGAATTGTTGCGGCTGATGCGCTCGCAGCAGGCCGCGGGCGCCATCCTCGGCCCGGCGGGCGGCGCTGCCGACTACCGCGCGGCGGATCTGGCCGCAGGGCGCATGAAGGTGGTGGCCATCGACAATGCCTTCCCGGCATTGGGCGTGGACGCGATCGGCCTCGACAACCGCAAGGCTGCCGCACTTGCCGTGTCGCATCTGCTCGACCTCGGCCACAGGCGGATCGCGATGGTGGGCGGCGTTCCCCGGCAGCATGTCGCCCGCGAGCGGCTGGCCGGTTACCGCGATACCCTGAGGCGGCGCGGCGTTGCCTTCGTCCCCGCGCTCATCGAGCCTGGGAACTTCCGCCTCGAGGATGGCTACGCCGCCTGCAAGAAGCTGTTGCGGAACGACCCCCGGCCGAGTGCGCTGTTCGTGGCCAATAATTTGATGCTCATCGGCGTCATGCGGGCGCTCGGCGATCTCGGGCTGCGCGTGCCGCAGGACATCTCCGTGTGCAGCATCGATGACTTTCCCTGGGCCAGCGCCTTCCAGCCCGCGCTGACCGTGGTTCAGCAGCCGATCGCGGACATGGCGGGCGCTGCGTTCCGCGCACTCCTCGGGCGGCTCGGCGGCGAGGCAGGCCCGCCCGCCCGTCAGCTGCTCTCCCCGCATCTCGTGGTGCGCCAGTCCTGCGCAGCGCCGCCGTCACGGTTGAGCGCCCGCAGGCAGGTCTGTAGCTAGGGCTTGCAAGGCAGAAAAACTCGGTTACAGTGCGCCGCAGGCTGGCTCAAGTCCGGTTCAATATCAAAACCAAGCTGTTCCAACGGGAGGAATATCCGATGAAGATGATGAAGATGGCCGCCATGGCCATGATGTCGGCTGTTGCGGTGGCGGGTCTTTCCGCGACCGCCGGCGCCGGCGAATTCGACGGTGTGACCGTCAACATCCTGACGCGCCCCGGCCCGGTCATCGCCGGCCCGCTGAAGGAGCGCGGCATTGAATTCGAGAAGATGACGGGCGCCAAGATCGTCGTCAACGAAGTGCCCTTCGCCGAAATCTTCCCGAAGATCCAGAATGACTGGACGACGGGCACCAACTCCATTGACGTCGGCGTCTTCGCCGCCGGCTGGGGCGTGGAACTCGATGCTGCTGGCCTGCTCGAGGACATGGACCCCTACATCGCCAATGACGCCAAGATCGATATGAACGACATCGCGCCCTATTTCCGCGATTTCGGCCAGAAGATCGGCGGCAAGACCAAGATGCTGATGGTCGATGGCGACTTCCAGATGGTCTATTACCGCAAGGACGTGCTGGAAAAGGCCGGCTTGCAGCCGCCCAAGACCTGGCAGGACTACGTCGACGTGGCCTCCAAGATCCACGGCCAGGACATGAACGGTGACGGCGAGGCCGACTACGGCTCCTGCATCTTCAAGAAGCGCAATGCCCAGTCCTATTTCGCGATCCAGACGATCGCTGCGGCCTTCGTGCAGACCAGCGGCACGGCGCAGGGCTTCCACTTCGACAACGCCACGATGAAGCCCATCATCAACAACGAAGCCTGGAAGAAGGCCTTCGAACTCTACAAGGAAACCGGCAAGTACGGTCCGCCGGAAGAGCTCAACATGGACATCGGCGACACGCGCGCCGTGTTCAAGGCTGGCCGTTGCGGCCTGCTCATCGAGTGGGGTGATCCGGGCACGCTGCAGCTCGACGCTGACGCCGAGAAGGTCAAGGGCCTGATCTATGCCGTCTCCGCCGTGGGCTCCACCGAGGTGCTCGACCGTGCAACGGGCAAGCTCGTGCCGGTGACCAAGGAAAATGCGCCGAACTCTGTTGACGGCGTCAACTACGCGCCCTTCGCGGCCTTCGGCGGCTGGGCTGGCGCGATCAACGCCAAGGCGGACGAGAAGAAGAAGGCTGCGGCCTATGCCTTCCTCTCGCACATGAACCAGGCAGCGCAGTCGAACGTGGACGTCACCATCGGCTCCACGGGCTACAACCCCTATCGTCTGTCGCAGCTCTCCTCGACCGACCTGTGGGTGAAGGCCGGCATGCCGAAGGAACTCGCCGACAACTATCTCGGCGCGATCAACGGTGCGCTGAACAACCCCAACATGGCCTCTGACATGAAGATCCCCGGCGCCCAGCAGTACACCGGCGTCGTGCTCGACACCGAGCTCGCCCGCTATCTCGCCGGCGAAATCACGGTCGACGAAGCTCTCAAGAACATCGAAGAGGGCTGGGAGAAGATCACCGAGGACTTCGGCCGCGACGAGCAGATCAAGGCTCAGGCCCTGGCGCTTGGACTCTAAGCTCTAGAGATGACTGCCGAAACGACATACCAGCCGGGGAATTCCCCGGCTGGACTTTTCAGGGCCCGCAGCTGGGGCGAATGGGTGGACCACCACTCGCGCACCTTCTTCATAGCACCTGCCGTCATCCTGATTCTGATCTTCGCGATCTTCCCGACTTTCTATTCCATCGTCTTCGCGCTCAGCCGGGTGAAGTTCACCGCCACCGGCCTGCGCTTCCGCTTCGTGTGGTTCGACAATTTCCTCGCGCAGTTCTCCGGCAACGAGCAGGCGCACTTCCTCGGCCGGCTGACCAACATCAGCATCCTGGGCTGGATTTTCACCGCCGTTGTCGTGGCCCTCGCCGTCTGGTGGCTGATCCGCTCCTGGGGCAAGACCAGCTGGATCGGCATGATCGGCCGGCTCATTTCCGCCGCCATGTTCATCTTCGTCGGCTTCCTGCTGGGCGCCACACTGCTTTCGGGCAATCCCTGGGGCACGCTGATGACGACGCTGTTCTATGTCGTCGTTGGCTGCACGGTGCAGTTCATCATCGGCACCGGCCTTGCCTTCCTGTGCTCGCAGCCGATCTCGGGCAAGAATTTCTTCCGCGTGTTGTTCTTCATCCCGCTGATGATCACGCCCTTGGGCGTGGGCTATGCCTTCAAGATGGTGCTCGACATCACCAAGGGCCCGCTGCAGCCGTTGTGGGATGGTATCGGCCTCCAGAACTGGGCCTGGTCGACGGATGCCTGGGCCGCACGCTGGTTCGTGATCTTAGGCGATTCCTGGCAGTGGATCCCCTTCATTTTCATCGTGATGCTGGCAGCGCTTGAGAACGTCTCGGGCGATCAGGTCGAGGCGGCACAGGTCGATGGCGCATCGAGCGTGCAGATCTTCCGCGAGATCACCTGGCCGCAGATTGTGCCGGTGGCCGTGACCGTCATCCTCATCCGCATGATCGAGGCTTTCAAGATCGTGGACCTGCCGAACATCATGACGTCCGGCGGGCCCGGCATTGCCACCGAGTCAATGACGCTGCACTCCTACTTCCTGTGGCGCGCGAATGACATGGGCTCTTCCGCTGCGGTCGCCTATCTGCTGCTGATCCTCACCGTTGTGGTCTGCGCCTCCTTCTTCAACTACGTGGTTCTCGGCCAGTTGCGGAAGGCGAAATGAGCACGTCCTCCTTCAAGTTCGAGAAGTCCAAGCAGAGCCTGATGGAGCGGCTGTTCGAGCCGCCAGCCGTGGGCCGCATGTCGCCCGTCGCCAAGCTGGTCGCCTACAGCCTGCTGATCTTCTGGTCGATCTTCGTCATCTTCCCGATCTACTGGGTGGTGATCACCGCCTTCAAGGATGCGGCGGCCGTCAACCAGGGCCCCTATTACATTCCCTTCGTCGATTTCCAGCCCAACCTCGATGCCTGGCGGGTTCACTTCACGCAGGATCCCAATTGCGACCTCGTGTCCATCGGCCGGCAACTCTTCCTGCTCGTCCATAACCTCTTCGCCTTCATCGTGTCGCCCATCGTCAAGATTGCGCCGATGGAGCCTGCGATCTGCAAAACCTATCTTGCTTTCACCAATTCGCTGGTGATCGGCATCGCGGCGACCGCACTTTGCGTCTCGATCGGCTCGATGGCGGCCTATGCGCTGGCCCGCGTTCAGTACCGCCCCAAGTTCGGCAACATCGTGATGTTCGTGGCTCTCACCCTCTGCGTGATCGTGGCGACGAGCTATGCGGGGATCCCCTGGTATGTGAGCTCCGCCGTGGCGCTCGCCCTTTTCTTCCTGCTGGCGCGCGCCTTCGGCAAGCACTTCAAGGGCACGGTCGGCAATGGCGACATCCTGTTCTGGATCATCTCGCAGCGCATCCTGCCGCCCATCGTCGTCATCATCCCGATCTACATGATGTTCCAGGCGGTGGGGCTGCTCGACACGCACCTGGCACTCATCATCGTCTATGCCGTGGCGAATCTGCCCATCGTTGTCTGGCTGATGCATGACTTCTTCGCCAGCCTGCCGATCGAGCTCGAGGAATCCGCCCAGCTCGACGGCTGCAGCCGCTTCGGCATCTTCTGGGAGATCGTGCTTCCGCTGACGAGGCCGGGGCTTGCTGCGACAACGCTGCTGACGCTGATCCTCAACTGGAACGAATATCTCTTCGCCGTCTTCCTCTCCACCTCCAAGTCCCAGACCATGCCGATCATGGTGGCCGCCAAGAACGCGGGCGAAAAGGGCATATTGTGGTGGGAGATGTGCGCAATCATCGTCGTGATGATCATTCCGGTCATCTTCATGGCCATCCTCCTGCAGCGCTTCATCAACAAGGGTGTGCTGATGGGGGCGGTCAAAGGATAAGTTCAAGTAGGTCAGGGGTAACGGGCAATGGCTTCGACTGCGGGCGTGCCGGTCACATTCAACAAGATCGCGAAGTCCTTCGGCCCCGTGCGGGTTCTGGAGGAGCTTTCGCTTGACGTCGCACCCGGTGAATTCCTCGTGCTGCTCGGCGCCTCGGGCTCGGGCAAGACCACGGCACTGCGCATTCTGTCGGGCCTTGAGACCGCGTCTTCCGGCAACATCCTGATCGGCGACCGCGACGTCACCGACGTGCTGCCGAAGTACCGTGACGTCTCCATGGTGTTCCAGTCCTACGCGCTCTACCCGCACAAGACGGTGGCCGAAAACATCGGCTTCCCGCTGAAGGTGCGCAAAGTTCCGAAAGACCAGCAGGAGGCGGCGATCCGCGATGCGGCCGCACAGGTGCAGATCGACCAACTGCTCGACCGTTATCCGCGTCAGCTCTCGGGCGGCCAGCGCCAGCGCGTGGCGCTTGCCCGCGCCATGGTGCGCCGTCCCTCCGTCTTCCTGATGGACGAGCCGCTGTCGAACCTCGATGCGAAGCTCCGCGGCCACATGCGCGCGGAATTGAAGCACATGCAGT